>NZ_JBYVYK010000036.1:0-64217 GCF_058148405.1 Mycobacterium sp. DHQP2018-32-09
CGCCGACGTCGCCCGGCGCGGCATCCCGGTGGTCGCCGTCGACGTGCCCAGCGGTGTCGACGTGCAGACCGGCGCGGCCGACGGGCCCCACGTCGAGGCCGCGCTCACTGTCACGTTCGGCGGTTACAAGCCCGTGCACGCCCTGGGGGACTGCGGCCGCGTACGCCTCGTCGACATCGGGCTGGACCTGCCCGAGAGCGACGTCCGCTCCCTGGAGCGCGTCGACGTCGACGCCCGGTGGCCGCGGCCCGGCGCCCGTGACGACAAGTACTCCCAGGGCGTCACCGGGGTCCTGGCCGGCTCGTCGACCTATCCCGGTGCGGCGATCCTGTGCACCGGCGCCGCCGTCGCCGCGACGTCGGGAATGGTGCGGTACGCGGGCACCGCGGCGGCGGAGGTGGTCGATCACTGGCCCGAGGTCATCGCCACGTCGTCGGCAGGCGAGGCGGGCCGCGTGCAGGCGTGGGTGGTGGGGCCGGGCGTCGGCACCGACGAGGCCGGCGCGGGCGCGTTGCAGTTCGCCTTGGCCACCGACCTGCCGGTGCTGGTGGACGCCGACGCGTTGACCATCCTGGCCGCCCATCCCGACCTGGTGGCCCAGCGCAGTGCACCCACCGTGCTCACGCCGCACGCGGGGGAGTTCGCGCGGCTCGCCGGCCACCCGCCGGGCGACGACCGGGTGGCCGCCACGCGCAGGCTGGCGGCGGCCTTCGGCGCCACGGTGCTGCTGAAGGGCAACGTCACGGTGATCGCCGACCCCGACGGCGCGGTGTACGTCAACCGGGCCGGTCAGTCGTGGGCGGCCACCGCCGGTTCCGGGGACGTGCTGTCCGGCATGATCGGCGCGCTGCTGGCGGCGGGCCTGCCGCCGGGCGAGGCCGCGGCCACCGGCGCCTTCGTGCACGCGCGCGCCGCCGAGTTGGCGGCCCTCGATCCCGGCCCTGCCGCGGCGCCCACGTCGGCGTCGCGCATCGTGCATCACGTCCGTTCCGCAATCGCTCACCTCGCGTCGGACCACCACGCGTCAGACCACCACGCTGCAGACCGTCACGCTTCAGACCACCACTAGGAGGCCCACCCGATGTCACGCCGTCACAAGCACGCCCCGTCGATCTCGCCCGCGTACACGGGGCGGCTGTCGACGTCGCCGGTGCCCTCGCTGCGGATGCCCGAGAAGTCCATGGAGCCGCAGGCGGCGTACCGCTTCATCCACGACGAGCTGATGCTCGACGGGAGTTCGCGACTCAACCTCGCGACGTTCGTCACCACGTGGATGGACCCCGAGGCCGAGAAGCTCATGGCCGAGACGTTCGACAAGAACATGATCGACAAGGACGAGTACCCGGCGACGGCCGCCATCGAGCAGCGCTGCGTGTGCATGGTCGCCGACCTGTTCCACGCCGAGGACCTGCGCGACGACGACCCGTCGAGCGCGGTGGGCGTGTCCACGGTGGGCTCCAGCGAGGCCGTCATGCTGGCGGGCCTGGCGATGAGCTGGCGCTGGCGCGCCAAGGTGGGCGACGGCAAGCGGGGGTGGCGCAGCCGCAGGCCGAACCTGGTGATGGGATCCAACGTCCAGGTGGTGTGGGAGAAGTTCTGCCGGTACTTCGACGTCGAGCCGATCTACCTGCCGATGGAGGAGGGGCGCTACGTCATCACCCCGCAGCAGGTGCTCGATGCGGTCAACGAGGACACCATCGGCGTGGTCGCGATCCTCGGGACCACCTACACCGGCGAACTGGAGCCCATCGCCGAGATCTGCGAGGCGCTCGACGGCCTGGCGGCAGGCGGCGGCGTCGACGTCCCGGTGCACGTCGACGCGGCCAGCGGCGGGTTCGTGGTGCCGTTCCTGCACCCCGACGTCGTGTGGGACTTCCGGTTGCCGCGGGTGGTGTCGATCAACGTCAGCGGGCACAAGTACGGGCTGACCTACCCGGGCATCGGGTTCGTGGTGTGGCGCAGCGCCGAACACCTGCCCGAGGAGCTGGTGTTCCGCGTCAACTACCTGGGCGGTGACATGCCCACGTTCACGCTGAACTTCTCCAAGGGCGGCAACCAGGTGGTGGGGCAGTACTACAACTTCCTGCGGCTGGGGCGTGCCGGCTACTCCAAGGTCATGCACTGTCTGTCGGACACCGCCCGCTGGCTGGGTGATCAGCTGCGGGAGAGCGAGCACTTCGAGCTGATCTCGGACGGTTCGGCCATCCCGGTCGTGGCGTTCCGGCTGTCCGGCAAGCGCGCCTACACCGAGTTCGACGTGTCGCACGCGCTGCGGTCCTACGGCTGGCAGGTGCCCGCGTACACCATGCCCGACGACGCCACCGACGTGGCCGTGCTGCGCGTGGTGGTGCGCGAGGGCTTCTCCGCGGACCTCGCCCGCGCGTTGCGCGACGACACGATCTCGGTGCTCGCGTCGCTCGACGAACTCAAGCCCAACGGCCACTTCGACGAGGTGCAGCCCTTCGCGCACTAGCCGCCTCTGGGATACTCGGTCGTGACCATGCACACCACCGACCCCACCCCCGATACCAGGACCGTCCCGCACGCCGCGACCGCGGTCGTGGACCTGGCCGCCATCGCGCACAACGTGCGGGTGTTGCGCGAGCGCGCCGGCGCGGCGGGCGTGATGGCCGTGGTGAAGGCCGACGGCTACGGCCACGGGGCGCTGCAGGTGGCGCGCACGGCGCTGGCGGCGGGGGCCGCCGAGATCGGGGTCGCGACGGTCGCCGAGGCCCTCGACCTGCGGCGCGCGGGGTTCGACGGGCCGCTGCTGGCGTGGCTGCACGGCCCCGACGTCGATTTCGCGCCCGCCGTGGCCGCCGACGTGCAGCTCGCGGTGTCCTCGCGGCGCCAGCTCGCCGGGGTGCTGGCCGCGGTCGAGAGCACGGGCCGGCCCGCGACGCTGACGGTCAAGGTGGACAGCGGACTCAGCCGCAACGGCGCGAGCCCCGGGGAGTTCGAGGCCCTGCTGCCCGAGTTGGGGCGCGCAGCGGCGGGTGAGCAGGTGCGGCTGCGGGGCATCATGTCGCACCTGGCGTGCGGCGACGAGCCGGACAGTCCCGTCAACGACGCTCAGGTGCAACGTCTTTCGGCGGCTCGCCGGCAGGCGCTCGCGGCGGGCGTGGCCTTCGACGTGGCGCACCTGGCGAATTCGCCTGCGGCCATGACGCGGTCGGACCTCGCCTTCGACCTGGTGCGTCCCGGCATCGCGGTGTACGGGCAGTCGCCCATTCCCGCGCGCGGTGACATGGGTCTGGTGCCGGCGATGACGTTGACGTGTCCGGTGGCGATGGTGCGGTCGCTGCCTGCCGGTGCGGGGGTGTCCTACGGGCACACGTGGATCGCCGAGCGCGACACCACCGTTGCCCTGCTGCCGCTCGGTTACGCCGACGGCATCTTCCGTGGCCTGTCGGGCAGGTTCGACGTCCTGCTCGGGGGACGGTTGCGGCGCAGCGTCGGTCGCGTGTGCATGGACCAGTTCGTGGTGGATCTGGGGCCGGGACCCGTCGACGTCGCCGAGGGCGACGTCGCGGTGCTGTTCGGGCCGGGCACCCACGGCGAGCAGACGGCGCAGGACTGGGCCGACGCGCTGGGCACCATCACCTACGAGATCGTGACGAGCGTGCGGGGGCGGGTCAACCGCGCGTACGCCACCGACGGCGGACCGCGTTGAGCGAGCGGCGGCGCGGGCGAATGCGCCACGCGCAGTGGATGGCCGGGGCTGCCGGGCTGGCGGCCGTCGGTGGCCTCGCCGGAACGACGGTGGCGCGCTCGCTCACCCGTCGGGTCACCGACGACGATCCGTACGCCCACGACGACTTCGAACTCCTGGATGCCGACCGCAGCTACGTCGTCACCACCGACGACGGGGTGCCGCTGGCGGTGCGGGAGGTGGGTCCGGAGAATGCCGCGCTGACCGTCGTCTTCGCACACGGCTTCTGTCTTCGCATGGGAGCGTTCTACTTTCAGCGGCTCCGGCTCACCGAGCTGTGGGGCGACCAGGTGCGCATGGTGTTCTACGACCAGCGCGGGCACGGACGGTCCGGGGACGCTGCGCCGGACACGTTCACGGTGCCGCAGCTGGGCAAGGACCTGGAGGCGGTGCTGGCCGTCATGGCGCCGACGGGGCCGGTGGTGCTCGTCGGGCACTCGATGGGCGGCATGACCGTGCTCTCGCACGCCAGGCAGTTCCCCAAGCGCTACAAGTCGCGAATCGTCGGCGTGGCCCTCATCTCCTCTGCCGCCGAGGGGGTTTCGCGGTCTCCGCTGGGCGAGATCCTGCGCAATCCCGTGCTGGAGGCGGCGCGGTTCGCGGCGCGGTACGCGCCCGGGGCGGTGCACCGCACCCGCGGTGCCGCGCGTGCGGTGATCGGTCCCGTGCTGCGGGCGGCGTCCTACGGCGACGAGAAGATCAGTCCCAGCGTGGTGGCGTTCTCCGAACGCATGATGCACGACACGCCCATCGCCACGCTCGTCGGCTTCCTGCACGCTCTCGAGGTGCACGACGAGACCGAGGGCCTGACCACGCTCGCGAAGATCCCCACGCTGGTGGTCTGCGGCGACCGAGACCTGTTGACCCCCATGGAGTATTCGGAGGACATGGCCGATCGCCTACCGAAGTCGGAGCTGCTGATCGTCTGTGGCGCAGGGCATCTGGTGCAACTCGAACAGCCCGAGATCGTCAACGAAGCGTTGGTCCGCCTGGTGGAGCGGGCGACGCCGTCGAAGCTCGTCGCGTTGACGCGACGGCTGCGGGAGCGGGCGGCGCGCAATCATGGCTGAGGGCGGTTACGACATCGAGGACGGTACGGCCGAACTGCCGATGGAGGCGGACACCGTGGCGTTCGGGGCGCGGTTGGGTGCGGGTCTGCGCGCCGGTGACGTGGTGGTGCTGTCGGGTCCGCTGGGCGCGGGAAAGACGGTGGTGGCCCGGGGAATCGCCCAGGCGATGGACGTCGAGGGCAGGATCACCTCGCCGACGTTCGTGTTGGCCCGGGTGCACCCGGCCCGGCAGCCCGGGCGGCCCGCGCTGGTGCACGTCGACGTGTACCGGCTGCTCGAAGGGCATGCCGGGGTGGACGCCGACCTGCTGGCCGAGCTGGATTCGCTGGATCTCGACACCGAGCTGTCCGACGCCGTGGTGGTGGTCGAGTGGGGTGAGGGGCTGGCCGAGCGGCTCTCGGATCGCCACCTCGACGTCCGCTTGGAGCGCAGCGTCACCACCGACGTGCGGACGGCCGTGTGGAAGTGGAGTACGCCATGAGGTTGGTGTTGGTCCTGGACACCGCGACGCCGGCGGTCACCGCGGGCGTGGTGCGGCGCGGGGAGGCCGACGTCGAGGTGCTCGCCGAGCACGTCACGCTCGACGCGCGCGCCCATGCCGAGCAGCTCACCCCGAACGTGCTGGGCGCCATGGCCGATGCGGGGGTGGCGATGGCGGACCTGGATGCGGTGGTGACCGGCTGCGGGCCGGGCCCGTTCACGGGGTTGCGCGTCGGCATGGCGACGGCGGCGGCGTACGGGCACGCGCTCGGGATCCCGGTGTACGGGGTGTGCAGCCTCGACGGCGTCGGCGTCGACACCGCCGGCGAGGCGCTGGTGGTGACCGACGCGCGCCGCCGCGAGGTGTACTGGGCGCGCTACCGCGACGGGATGCGGATCGCGGGCCCCGACGTGGCGGCGCCCGGTGACGTCGACACCGGTGACGCGGTGGCCGTGGCGGGTTCGCCCGAGCACGTCGGCCTGTTCGCGCTGCCGGCGCTGGCGGCGACCTACCCGACGGTGTCGGGGCTGGTGCGCGCCGTCGACTGGGATGCCGCACCGGCGCCGCTGGTGCCGCTGTACCTGCGCCGCCCCGACGCGAAGCCGCGCAGCGAGCAGCGGTGAGTACCGACGTCGTCTACGACGGGCTGCGCATCGGCGACGCCGACCGCTGCGCGGAGCTGGAGGCGCTGCTGTTCCCCGGCGACGACCCCTGGCCCGCGGTGGCGTTCATCCGGGAGGTCGAGAGTCGCCACAACCACTACGTGGCCGCCCGGGTCGGCCGGCTGCTGGTGGGGTACGCGGGGGTCAGCAGGCTGGGCCGTAAGCCGCCGTTCGAGTACGAGGTGCACACCATCGGCGTCGACCCGGAGTTCCAGGGGCGGGGCATCGGCCGTGAGCTGATGATCCGGCTGCTCGACATCGCGGCCGGCGGTGCGGTGTTCCTGGAGGTGCGCACCGACAACGAGCCGGCGTTGCGGCTGTACGAGAGCCTGGGGTTCGCGAAGGTGGGGCTGCGCAAGCGGTACTACCGGGTGAGCGGGGCCGACGCGTACACCATGCGTCGCGATCCAGAGGGAACCTGACATGACGATCATCCTGGCCATCGAGAGTTCGTGCGACGAAACGGGCGTCGGCATCTGCGAATTGGCGCCCGACGGCACGGTGCGGCTGCTGGCCGACGAGGTGGCCTCCAGCGTCGAGGAGCACGTGCGGTTCGGCGGCGTGGTGCCGGAGATCGCGTCGCGTGCGCACCTGGAGGCCCTGGGGCCGACGATGCGTCGCGCGCTGGCCGCCGCGGGCGTCGAGCGGCCCAACGTGGTGGCCGCCACCATCGGACCGGGCCTGGCCGGGGCGCTGCTGGTGGGCGTCGCCGCGGCCAAGGCGTACGCCGCGGCGTGGGGCGTGCCGTTCTACGCGGTGAACCACCTGGGCGGGCATCTGGCGGCCGACGTGTACGAGCACGGCCCGCTGCCGGAGAGCGTCGGGCTGCTGATCTCGGGTGGGCACACCCACCTGCTGCACGTGCGGTCGCTCGGCGAGCCGATCGTCGAGTTGGGCAGCACCGTCGACGACGCGGCGGGGGAGGCCTACGACAAGGTGGCCCGGCTGCTGGGGCTCGGCTATCCGGGCGGGCGGCCGCTCGACGAGCTGGCGCGCACGGGTGACCCTGCGGCCGTGGTGTTCCCGCGGGGCATGACGGGTCCGCGCGACGACCCGTACGCGTTCAGCTTCAGCGGGCTCAAGACGGCGGTGGCCCGGTACGTGGAGAGTCATCCGGAGGCGTCGACGGCGGACGTGGCGGCGGGTTTCCAGGAGGCGGTGGCCGACGTGTTGACGCGCAAGGCGTTGCGGGCGGTGGCCGATCTCGGGGTGTCGACGTTGCTGATCGCCGGTGGGGTGGCCGCGAACTCGCGATTGCGGGAGCTGGCCGAGGAGCGCTGTGCCGCAGCGGGTGTGACGCTGCGGGTGCCGCGGCCGCGGCTGTGCACCGACAACGGCGCCATGATCGCGTCGTTCGCCGCGCACCTGATCGCCGCGGGCGCGGCGCCGTCGGCGCTCGACGTGCCGAGCGACCCCGGGCTGCCGGTGCTGGTGGGGCATGTGTCGTGACCGGCGACGCCTTGGACCCGGTGCGCGACGTCGCGGACAAGCTGGCGATCGTCGACTTGCTGTACCGCTATGCCGAGTTGATCGATGCCGGCGACTTCGACGGTGTCGGCGAGCTGCTGGGTGGCGGGACCTTCATGGGCGTGGCGGGGGCGGCGCGCATCGCCGGGTTGTTCGCGGCCACCACGCGCCGGTTCCCGGAGCACGGCAACACCCCGCGCACGCGGCACCTGGTGTCCAACCCGATCGTCGAGCTGGCGGGTGACGTCGCGGCGGCGCGGTCGACGTTCTGCGTCGTGCAGCAGACCGACGCCGTGGCCCTGCAGCCCGTCGCGGTGGGCCGCTACGCCGACGAGTTCGCGCGCGGCGACGCGGGGTGGCACTTCACGTCGCGCACGGTGGCGTTGGAGATGACCGGCGACGTGTCCGATCACCTGCTGATCGACCCGCGGCAGCTGGGCTGACCGTCAGGCGGCGGCTTGGCGAATCTGGTTGCCGCCGGCGCGCTTCGCCTCGTACATGGCCATGTCGGCCGAGGCGACGACGCGTTCGATCAGCAACCGCGGGTCGGCGTCGGGGTCGCGCACGGTGACTCCGGCCACGCCGAGGCTGGCGGTGACACCCCAGCGGTTGGCGGCGATGGCCGAGCAGAGCCGGCGGGCCAGCAGCTCCATGTCGCGGGGCGGGGCGGCCTGGGCGACCAGGAATTCCTCACCGCCGACGCGGGCGGTGATCACGCCGTGGCCGCTGACGCTGCGCAGCGTGGTGGCCACCTCGACGATGACCCGGTCTCCGACGGTGTGGCCCAGGGTGTCGTTGAGGGTCTTGAAGCCGTCGAGGTCGATCATCACCACGCTGAAGCTGCCGGAGCCGCGGGCGGCGGCGTCGGCGATGAGGGTGCGCGCGGACCGGCGGAAGCCCCGCCGATTGGTCAGGCCGGTCAGCGGGTCGGTGGACACGGCGTCGTTCCAGAGCAGTCGCACCAGGATCTGCCCGCCCAGCGGCACCGTCAGCAGGCCGGCGGTGGACAGCAGGAGCACGGCCGCCCCGAGCGCCGTGTCGCCGGCCAGCGCCGTGCGGACGGTGCAGGCGACGGCGGTGGCGATGGCGACGCCGACGGTGAACACCAGCAGCCGGGGGCCGTGGAAGGACGCCACGTAGGCGCCGAGGCCGACGAACGCCCAGCAGGCCAGCAGGCCCACGTGGGGATCGGCCGGGGTGAGGGCGGTGACGGTGACGCCGGCGCTGCCCGCGACCGAGAAGATCGCCGACTGGCGTCTGCTGGGCCAGCGCACGGCGTAGGCGATGCCCATGCCCGCGAACCCGGCGGCGATCACCCAGACGACCGTTTGGGCGAGCCCGTGCTGGCCGTCGGGGCTGAGCGAGATGAGTAGCAGCGAGAGGGCGAGGACGGCGCCGACCGCGGTCATCGTCGCGCGCGACACGGCCATGAGCCGGCGCGACACGAGGTAGCCCGACAGCCACTCGTAACGGTCCGGCTGTCGCCACCACTGGCGGACGTGGTTCACCCGCGGCCCCCAATGCTCTGCTGCCGGTGATGGTACCCAGCCGAACCGCCGCGCTGACCGGATCGGCCGGTTCGGCCGCCTGCGCTCAGAACGGTGGGGGTCTACCCCGTTCGGCGGCCGCGGCGTTGAGCCCCCGTTCGGCGCGGATGCGTTGGGCGCGGGCTCGGCTGCGCGTGCGGCGGCGCAGCGGCATCCGCGCGGTGCGATCGGCGCCCCGGGGAGTCGGGCGGCCGGACGGGTCGGGCGCGGCGGGCGGGGCGGACGGGGCGGGCGGAGCGGAGGTGGGCACGGGCCAGCGTTCGAAGAACAGGCTCGCCGCGGGCCGTGTCGCGTACCCGTGCCCGGTGGGACTGGTCAGCAACACCGTCCCGTCGGGGAACTGACGCTCCGACCAGCCCGGCCAGAACGTCTTGATGAGATGGTGAATCCGGCAGTAGCACTTCAGGTTTCCGGCGTGGGTGGCCCCTGCGGGGTAGGCGACGGTGTGGTCGACGTCGGTCCGCGTCGCGGGTCGGTGGCAGCCGGGGAAGCGGCATGTGAGGTCGCGTAGGCGCACGAAGCGGTCCAGTCCGGCGCCGGGACGGTAACGTTCCTCGGCGGCCAGCGGTGGACCGGCCACGGGGCTGACCTTGGCACCCCGCGCGACCAGTTCGGCCAGCAGGGGTGCAGGGATGACGCCACCGCCGACGACCAGGCCCGCCTTGCCGCGCGGTGTGACGGCAGCGGCGTGGTCGTCGGAGAGCGGCCCTTCGCCGTCGAGCAGGGGATCGACCGGGCTCTCGATGCCGGCCTGCTCGGCGATGACGTGGATCCGTACGCTGCCTGCCCGTTCGTCGTCGACGGTCGCGCCGGGGCAGTCGGGTCGCTCGCACCGGCACGTCAGGTGATCGGCGCCCACGGCCAGCGCACCGAGCGCGTCGGCGCGGCGCTGGGCGACGGTCCGGGGATCGTCGTGGCAGACGTGCTCGACGATCTGGCCGAGACGTTCGTCGAGCAACTGGGCGTCGGTGGCGTACAGCCGCCCCCACACGTCGGCGATGCCGTGCTCGTTGCCCTGCCCGATGCGAAACTCGCGGCTGCGTGCGGCGTAACGGCTGCGCCGCACCCCGCCGGGATCGATCCCGTCGACGAGCAGGTCGAGTTTCTTGGTCAGCATGTACTCCGACAGCGGGCCCCAGCCCAGGATCACCTCGGCGATGGCGGCGTCGACAGCGGCCAACGCGTCGGGGTCCTGGACCAGGCGCGTGCGGTCGTCGACGATCCACACCCGGCGAGCGCTGAGCTGCCCCGCGAGGAACAGAGCGGCCACCGTGGGCAGCCGGTCGCGCAGCGTGACGGCCAGGTCCAGTTCCCCCGTGGCCCGGCCGTGGCTGACGTTCAGTGCCGCAGCCACTTCCGCGGCGGCGGCGTCCCAGTCGTCGGCTGCCCAATGCGCGTGCTCGCCGGTGACGCGTCGCCGCTGCAGCTCCGCCAGGGCGGCGTACTTGCGGGCGTCCGCGGCGGCGCTCACCGTCGCCCAGCCCGTCACGGCGTCGATCAGCGCGGCATCGTCGAGCGCCGGCAACGCCTCGGGATCCGGCAACTCGAACACGTGTTCGACACTACCGTCGGAGTCGGACACGCCGCTACGCCGGCGGAGTCGGACACGCCCCCTCACGTCGGAGGCGGACCCCCACGCGCCGCACTGATCTGGTGCACCCGCACGCTCACCTCCAACTGGAACCGGTCGGCGGGATTCTTCAGCGACAGTCCGGTGAGGTCCTCGATGAGCTTGATCCGGTACAGCAGCGAGTGCCGGTTGAGGTACAGCGCGCGGGCGGCGGCGCTGATGTTGGTGGCCTCGTAGAGCAGCACCTCCAACGTGTGCACCAGCTGGCCGCGCCGCGTCCGGTCGTAGTCCACCAGCGGCTGCAGGGTTTCCAGGATCGTGGCCATGCTCCTGGGGTGGTGGCGCAGTACCTCGGCGAACTGCCGAGGCCCGGGCCCGTCGGGCACCGCCGACGGCGCCACGGTCACCGGCTGTCCCTGCCCGGGTGGCAGCAGCACCCAGCTGGCCAGGTCGTCGGGCAGCGCGGCCTGCTCCCGAGCGCTGCTCACCAGCTCCAGGCCGAGCGCCGCGGGCACCGATGCGGCGAAGTGGCTCATCACCAGGTCGTCGGTGACCGACGACGTCGTGGTCACCCCGGCCTCGTGCGCCACCCGGTCGAGCGCGTCGGCGAACGCGGCCGCGCGGCCCGCCCAGTCCTGGTCGTCGCGTTCCCGTCGGCCGATCGCCATCTGCACCCGGGCGTCGGTGCGCACCGGCGTCACCAGGGGCAGCAGGCTGCGTTGCACGTCGGCGAACGCGATCTCCCACGGCAGCAGCACCAGCGGGAAGCCGTGCTCGTCCGCGAGCGGGATCAGGGTGGCCAGCAGGTCCTCGGTCGGGATCTCGGGCGGCGGGCTCAGCACCACGCCGGCCGCCGGTGACGACATCAGGTAGGTGAGGAACTCGCGGACGCCGGGCTGGCGGGTGTCGGCCCCGGTGGTCAGCACCAGATCGCCTGCGCGGACGAAGGATTCGGCGGGGGCATGCATGATGTCCACCCAGAGGACGGCACGGCTCAGCCCGTGGTGGCCCGCGATCACCGAGCCCCGATCCAGCGGCGGCACCGTCAGCGCCGTCGCCACGGTCGGTGGCGAGTCCGCAGACATGGTGCCCATCTCCTGAGGTCGAACGCGGCAGGTCGCTGACGCCGCCGAGGAACGACGGTATCAGCGACCTGCCGTCGCGTGACCGCCCGCTACGGCGCCGACAGGTCGCTGGGCGCCCGTCCGCTCAGCGCGGCGCCGATCGCCAGGAACACCAGCGGCGCCACGCCGAACACGATCGCCAGCGTCGTCGATCCGCCGACCACCAGGGTCAGGTTCACCACGATCAGCACGACGGCAGCGGCCAGCGCGATGGTCGCGACCACCGCGAGCACGATGACGCCCGTGGGGCCGCCGCGCCGCTTGAAGAACAGCGCGACCGAGATCGTGGTCAGCAGCCACAGGATGGACAGCCCCCAGATGCCCAGGCCGCCCAGCGGGCCGAAGATCTGCAGCACCGGGTCCAGCCCGATGACGACGAAGACGCCCATGATCACCAGCGACACCACGGTGACGACGACCGACGCGTTGGCGGGCGATCCCAGCCGGGGGTGCACCTCGCCGAGCCGCTTCGGCAGCACGTGGTCGCGGCCCAGCACGAAGGTGTACCGCGCGCAGATGTTGTGGAAGGCCAGCGCACAGGCGAACACGCTGACGAACCAGAACAGCGTGGTGAGGTCCTTGCCCAGGATGCCGAGGTACTTCGCGGCGGTGTTCACCATGAAGTTGTCGGGATCGTCCTTGGCCACCTGGATGGCGTCGTGGCCGCCGTTGCCCTCGACCAGGGCCCAGCTGGAGAACGCGTAGAAGCTCGCCACGATGGCGACGGCCCAGTAGGTGGCGCGCGGCACCGTGCGGTCGGGATCCTTGGCCTCGTCGCGGAACACCGCGGTGGCCTCGACGCCGACGAAGCCCCACAGCGCGTACAGCAGCGCGATGCCGACACCGCCCGCGAGCCCGGACGGCGTGAACGAGTCGCCGGTGATGCCCTTGTCGCCGCCCTGCAGCACGATGACGAGGTCGAGCACGACGAGGATCGCCACCTCGGACACCAGGAAGACGCCGAGCACCTTGGCGCTCAGGTCGATGTCGCGGTAGCCGAGGAACGCCACCACCAGCAGCACCACGCCGGTGAGCACCCACCACGGCACGGCGGGACCGTGGAACGCCTCGATGAGGCTGGCCAGGATCACGCCGTCGTAGGCGGCGACGGCGAGCAGGGTGGCCAGGTAGGCGGGCAGCGCCAGCACGGCGGCGCCGGTGCCCAGGGCCTTGCCGAGCCCCTTCTGGATGTAGGCGTAGAAGGCGCCGGTGTCGCTGACGTACTTCGACATGGCCACGAAGCTCGCGGCGAACAGCAGGAAGATCACGCCGGCGACGAGGAAGGCGACCGGGATGCCGGTGGTGTCGCCGAGGGCCATCGCGATCGGCACGTTGCCACCGACGGTCGACAGCGGCGCGGCGGCGGCCACCACCATCAAGACGATGGCCGGCACGCCCAGGTTGCCGCGCAGGTGGGTGCGCTTGGCGTCGGGGGGCGCCTGCGCGCCGCGTCTGTCGTCGTCGTTCACTACCTCGGACATGGTGTTCCTCCTCGGGTCGGGAGAAAGTGTGCGAGACGTCGCATCGGTCTGCCACCGCTCGGCGCAGGTTTCCAACACCTTGTGGTAACCGCTGCACGAGTTGTTGGAAGCCGTCCGTTTGCCGTTGTGACACCGGAGCACTCGGGTCGATGCTGTCTGGCATGCGCGTACCGAGTTCCGAATCCGAGCCCGATCACCGGTTGGGTCGCATCCGCCTGCTCGACGAGCAGCGGGTGAACCTCGACGGTTTCGCCGAACCGGACCCGGAGCTGGGCATGATCTCCCACCTCTCACCGCACGATCCGGAGCCGTCGTGGGTGCTCGACGCCGACGGCGTCGTGGTGGAGATGGACTCGACGCCGGCGGCGGACTTCGACACCATCGACGAGTTCATCGTCCGCTACGCCGTGGACCACGAGATGGCGCCGCGGGCCATGGCGATGAGCGACGTCGAGCTGTCCCGAATGATCGTCGACTCCGGCGTGCCGCGGGCGCAGGTGCTCGAGGTCTGCGCCGGTCTGACACCCGCCAAGATGGCCCGGGTGGTGGCAGGCCTGCATCCGGTCGAGATCCAGATGGCCATGATGAAGATGCGGGCGCGGCGCACTCCGGCCAACCAGGCGCACGTCACCAACCGTCTGGACGACCCGCTGCTCATCGCCGCCGATGCGGCCACCGCCGTCGTCTACGGCTTCCGCGAGCTGGAGGCCACCGTGCCGGTGCTCGACGACGCGCCTGCGGTGGCCGTCGGCCTGCTGATCGGTTCGCAGGTGCCCGCCCCCGGTGCGCTGACGCAGTGCTCGGTGGAGGAGGCCCGCGAGCTGGAACTCGGTGTGCGCGGCCTGGTTTCGTACGCCGAGACGGTGTCGGTGTACGGCACCGAGCAGGTGTTCACCGACGGCGACGACACCCCGTGGTCCAAGGCGTTCCTGACGTCGTCGTACGCCTCGCGCGGTATCAAGATGCGGCTGTCCAGCGGCGCGGGTTCGGAGGTGCTGATGGGCCAGGCCGAACGCAAGTCGATGAACTACCTCGAGGCGCGCTGCGTGGCACTGGCCAAGGGGATCGGCGCGCAAGGCGTGCAGAACGGTGGCATCGACGGCGCGTCGATCACGGCGTCGGTGCCCGGTGGGGTCAAGGAGCTGATCGCCGAGAACCTGATGGTGATGCTGCGCGGCCTCGAATCCTGTAGTGGCAACGACACGTTGGTCTCGGAGTCCACGATGCGTCGCACCAGTCGGACGCTGCCGGTGCTGCTGTCCGGATCGGACTTCATCTTCTCCGGCTTCGGCTCGGTGGTGGCCTACGACAACATGTTCGGGCCGTCCAACTTCAACGCGGCCGACCTCGACGACTACCTGGTGATGCAGCGGGACTGGGGCGTCGACGGCGGGTTGCGCTCGGTGGACCCCACCACGCTGGAGGCCATGCGCCGCAAGGCGGCCGAGGCCACCCGCGCGGTGTTCGAGTACCTGGGACTTGCCGACTTCGACGACGAGCACGTGGAGGCCGTGGTCGCGGCGGCGGGGTCCAAGGACCTACCGAGCACCGACGGCGTGGCGGTGTTGAGCGCGGCCAGGATGATCGACCAGTCCGGGTTGACGGTGCTCGACGTCGTGACCGCGCTGGCCGAGACGGGGTTCGTCGACCTCGCCGATCGGGTGCTCGGCATGGCCCGCGCCCGCGTCACCGGAGACTACCTGCAGGTGGCCGCCATCTTCGACGAGGAGATGAACGTGCTCTCGGCACTGCGGGATCCGAACGACTACCGCGGGCCCGGCACCGGGTATCGGCCGACCCCGGAACGGCAGGCCCAGATCGACGCGGTGCGCCAAGCCCGGTCGGTCACCGATCTGGTCCGGGAGCAGGCGAGTTTCGCCGAACCCGACCGGCTGCGCGACCGCGGTCCGGCACGGGCGGGTGAGGATCCGCGCGAAGTGGTGGTCGGCGTGTCACCGGCGTTCGGCACCAAGCTGTTTCGCACCCTGTCGGGGATGACGATCTACGAGGCGCTGGAGCAGATCCTGGCCGGGCTCGAAGAAGAGCAGTGCGTGCCGCGGCTGGTGCGCGTCGCCGACAGCATCGACCTGGGAGCCATCGGCAAGACGGCGGCGGGGCTGTCCGGCTCCGGCATCGGGGTGGGCCTGCAGGCCAAGGGCACCACGCTGATCCACCGTCGCGACCTGCCGCCGCTGGCGAATCTCGAATTGCTCAGCGTGGCACCGCTCATCACCCCGGAGATGTACCGCCTCGTCGGCATCAACGCCGGCCGCCACGCCAAGGGTGCGACGCCCGCCCCGATGCGCAACGCCTACACCGACGAGGCCATCACCGCCCGTTACCACACGCGCGTCGTCTCGATGGTCGCCATCGAGCGCGGCGCGTGCGCCCGCCGCCCCCACGACGAGATGGAGTTCACCCGATGACCGTGCGATCGCATTCGGGCCGCAGCGTTTCCGAGGTGACCGTCGAGGCCGCCCGCAGCGGCGCGCTGGCGCTCGACGACATCCGCATCAGCCGCGAGACCCTGCAGGCGCAGGCCGACGAGGCGCAGCGCTCGGGGTCGGCCCAGTTGGCGCTGAACCTGCGCCGCGCCGCGGAGCTGACGGCGCTCAGCGCGCAGGACATGCTGGCGGCCTACGAGGCGTTGCGACCGGGCCGATCGACGTTCGCCGAATTGGAGGCCCTCGCGCAACGGCTGACCGAGCAGGACGCGGTGGTGTGCGCCGAGCTGGTCAGGGAGGCCGCGACGGTCTACCGGCGACGCGGCCTGCTGCGATGACGGGGCCGTTCCGATGACGCTCTGGGCGGGCGTCGACGTCGGCAACTCCACGACCGAGGTGGTGCTGTGCCGGGTCGCCGACAACGGCGCCGCGCCCGAGGTGGTGGCCAGCGGGCGCACCCCCACCCGTGGCGGCAAGGGCTCGCGTCGCGCCGTCGAGGGTGCCGCCGCGCTGGTGCGCCGGCTCGCCGAAGCCCACGACGTCGTGGTTCGGCGCGCGGTCTTCGCGCCGACGCCGCCGGTGCATTCGGAGGTCGAGCGGGTGCAGGTGCGGACCCGGGGCACCGGTCGGTTGCGGATCGCGCTGCGCGCGGCGGCGACGACGGCGGGCGACGGCTGTGGCGTGGGAAGACCCGTGCCCGTCGACCGGTTGGGCGACGCGGCCCCCGGTGAGCCGATCGTGGCGTGCGCGTTGCCGCGGTGGGGTTACCGCGACGTGGCGCGGCTGGTGACCGAGGCGGTCGACGCGGGGGTGGTGGTGGTCGCCGTCGTCACGGCCAACGACGAGGCGGTGCTGATCGCCAACCGGGTGACCGCGGCGCTGCCGGTGGTCGACGACGTCGACGTCGAGCCGCTGTTGGCGGCGACGCGGGTGGCCGTCGAGGTGCGCCACGGCGTCGGCCCGTTGCAACGGGTCACCGATCCGTTCTGGTTGGCCGACGCCTTCGGCCTGCGCGACGACGAGCGCGGCGACGCCCGCACCGTCGCCGACGAGCTGTTCGACAGCGCGTGCGCGGTGGTGGCGCTGGGCGCTCCGCCTGCGGATTCCGCTGTGCACCAGCCTGATCCGCCGCGGGCGGTCGACGGGCAGACGCACGTCGTCGCGCTGGCCGACGTCGCGACGCAGGCGCGGGCGCGCCGCGGCTCGGTGGTGACCGACTGCGTGGTGGTGGCGCGGATGGGCGGCGCGGGGGAGGAGGCGCCCGCCGGTGCCGATGCGTTGGCCGCTGCCCTGGGGGTGCCGGTGACGCACGTCGACTCCGAGGCGGCGGCCGCCCGCGTCGGTGCGCTCACCACCCCCGGGGTCACGCCCGACGTCGTGGTGGTCGACGTGGGTGGCGGCACCGTCGACGTCGTCGGCGAGCGGGCGCACGTGGTGCTGCCGGGCGCGGGGCAGCTGCTCACCGTGGCGACGGCCACCGCGCTCGACGTGTCCCGGAGTGCCGCCGAGTACGCCAAGCGCGCCGAGGCGCTCACCGCGGTCACCGTGCAGTTGGTCGAGGACGAGCACGGCAGGCGGCGCTTCCTGGACGCTCCGCTCGACGGGCGCAGCGCAGGCTGGCTGCTGGCGGCGGCGCCCAGCGGGTGGTTGCCCTTCACGGCGCGGCTCTCGGGGGCGGAGTGGCGGGGTTGGCGGCTGGCGGCCAAGCAGCTGGTCATCGGCGGCAACGTGGCGCGCGGCGTAGCCCGGGTGGCGCCTGCGGCCACCGGGTTGCTGCTGGTGGGCGGCGGCGCCGGCGACGACGAGCTGGTGCGCGCGCTGAGCGAGCAGTGCGGCCGCGACGTCACCGTGGGCCGCGGAAACGTGGCTGGCGGCCTGGGGCATCGGTTCGCGGTGGCGTACGGATTGGTGGTGCTGGCGGCAACGGGTGGCACCGCGCACGGACCCACCCTTGAGTGCTAGCACTCGCGTGTATAGAGTGCTAGGTGGCAGGCGGCCAACCCCCTGCGCCGGCACCCGCGACGACGGCGCAACGGGCACGGAAGCGTGCCGACAGCTGGTTGAAACTGGTCCGGGAACCCCCGGGCCGCCACCGAACTAAGTGGAGGGCTCCATCGTGGCGAGCGTGAACATCAAGCCACTCGAGGACAAGATCCTCGTTCAGGCCAACGAGGCCGAGACCACGACCGCGTCCGGTCTGGTCATCCCCGATACCGCCAAGGAGAAGCCGCAGGAAGGCACCGTCGTCGCAGTTGGCCCCGGCCGCTGGGACGATGAGGGCGAGAAGCGCATCCCCCTGGACGTCGCCGAGGGCGACACCGTCATCTACAGCAAGTACGGCGGCACCGAGATCAAGTACGGCGGCGAGGAGTACCTGATCCTCTCGGCCCGCGACGTGCTGGCGGTCGTCAACAAGTAAGCAACCCCCCATGCCCGCCCCGGTGATCCTTCCGTGCTCGTGCGCGGAAGGGCCCGGGGCGGCGTGCTCTTAGGGAGACATGTATGAGCAAGCAGATCGAATTCAACGAAACTGCGCGCCGGGCCATGGAAGTCGGGGTCGACAAGCTCGCCGACGCGGTACGCGTGACGCTCGGCCCGCGTGGCCGTCACGTCGTGCTGGCCAAGGCCTTCGGCGGCCCCACCGTGACCAACGACGGCGTCACCATCGCGCGTGAGATCGACCTCGAGGATCCGTTCGAGAACCTCGGCGCCCAGCTGGTCAAGTCGGTGGCCACCAAGACCAACGACGTCGCAGGCGACGGCACCACCACCGCCACCGTGCTCGCCCAGGCCATCATCAAGGCCGGCCTGCGCAACGTCGCGGCCGGTGCCAACCCCATCGCCGTCGGCGCCGGCATCGCCAAGGCCGCCGACGCCGTGTCGGAGGCCCTGCTGGCCGCCGCCATCCCGGTCAGCGACAAGAGCGGCATCGCCCAGGTGGCCACCGTCTCCTCGCGGGACGAGCTGGTCGGTGACCTCGTCGGCGAGGCCATGACCAAGGTCGGCACCGACGGCGTCGTCACCGTCGAGGAGTCCTCGACGCTGAACACCGAGCTGGAGATCACCGAGGGCGTCGGCTTCGACAAGGGCTTTCTGTCGGCCTACTTCGTCAACGACTTCGACGCGCAGGAAGCGGTCCTCGAGGATGCGCTGGTGCTGCTGCACCGCGAGAAGATCAGCTCGTTGCCGGACCTGCTGCCGCTGCTGGAGAAGGTCGCCGAATCCGGCAAGCCGCTGCTGATCATCGCCGAGGACGTCGAGGGCGAGGCCCTGTCCACGCTGGTGGTCAACGCGATCCGCAAGACGCTGAAGGCCGTCGCCGTCAAGGCGCCGTTCTTCGGCGACCGTCGCAAGGCGTTCCTCGACGACCTCGCCGTCGTCACCGGCGGCCAGGTGGTCAACCCCGACGTGGGCCTGACGCTGCGCGAGGTCGGCCTCGACGTGCTGGGTACCGCCCGCCGCGTCGTGGTCTCCAAGGACAGCACGGTGATCGTCGACGGCGGTGGCACGCAGGACGCCATCGACGGCCGCAAGGCGCAGCTGCGCGCCGAGATCGAGGCCAGCGACTCCGACTGGGACCGCGAGAAGCTCGAGGAGCGCCTCGCCAAGCTGTCCGGCGGCGTGGCCGTCATCAAGGTCGGTGCGGCCACCGAGACCGATCTGAAGAAGCGCAAGGAAGCCGTCGAGGATGCCGTCGCCGCTGCCAAGGCAGCCGTCGAAGAGGGCATCGTCACCGGTGGTGGCGCGTCGCTGGTGCAGGCCCGCTCGGCGCTGAAGGCGCTGCGCGAGTCGCTGTCCGGTGACGAGGCCATCGGCGTCGACGTGTTCGCCTCAGCACTGTCGGCACCGCTGTTCTGGATCGCCACCAACGCCGGTCTCGACGGCGCCGTCGTCGTGAACAAGGTGTCGGAACTGCCTGCGGGACAAGGCTTCAACGCCGCCACGCTGCAGTACGGCGACCTGGTCGCCGACGGCGTGGTGGACCCGGTGAAGGTCACCCGCTCCGCGGTGCTCAACGCCGCCTCGGTGGGCCGCATGGTGCTCACCACCGAGACCGCGATCGTCGAGAAGCCGGCCGAGCCGGAGGACGACGGCCACGGCCACGGCCACGGCCATCACCACTAGGCGCTGACGACGAAGACACCCCCGGTCCCATGGACCGGGGGTGTTCTCGTTGTGTAGCTACGGATCCTTGATTCCTCGGCCTCACCCGCGGCGCGACGGTAGGCGTTCTCGCGGGCAAGTCGTCCCAGAGGCCGAATTCGCGTAGGCCAAAGGGCAAGACGTTGTAAGTGGCCCGGAGCAGTCGTCAGGCTCTCCCTGACGACGGCCAATATTGTCGCAACCGTCAAGTATGGTCACTGTCGAGGGAGAGGGGATGCTCGTGACGGCACCAGGTTGGTATCCGGATCCATCGAATTCGGAGCAGCAGATCTACTGGGACGGTAGTTCGTGGAGTTCGCCCGTGGGAGGGCAGGCTGAAGCCGGCTCGAACAAGAAGGTAGCGGTGGCTATCGGGGTTGGCGTGCTGATCGCAATAGGACTGGTCATGTCGATGCAGTCGGTCAGCCTCTTGACTGGCTCAGGACCGATCTGGACCGGTGTGGCGGTAGTTGCGGCGGGCACCGCGCTCGCGTTCTTCATGGGTGCGGCCACGTGGGTGCGAGTGCTCGCTGCGCTCGTGTTGGCGTTGGCCCTCCTCAACGGGTTCTACATGGAGAAGCAGATTTCCGATAAGCGTGAGGAACTGACCAAGATCTTCGATAACTGACGTTCGCTTGAGTTGATTCGTTCGTTCGCAGCGCCGGACCAATGGCAACTGCATCGCCCGGTACGCCGCCAGATTCTCCGTGACTGAACGAAGATGAGAACACCCCCGGTCCCATGGGCCGGGGGTGTTCTCGTCGAAGCGCCGCTCAGAACGGGACGTCGACGAAACCGTTGGTGGTGTCGACCTCGTCGTGGTTGTCCACGCTGTAGTGCGGCAGGTTCGGGGCCAGGTCGCCGGCGGCCAGGGCGGGGGCGGCAGCGCCGAGCATCCCGGCGGTGATGGCACCTGCGATCAGGGTGGCGATTCCGAACGTCCTCATGTCGATCATCTTCTTCTGCGATCGGTGCGGTCCAGGCGGTTCCTGCGGCCGTTGTGTCAGGTGTAACCCGGTGCCCGACAACGACATTTCCGCTGGCGGTGATTGACCGCCGCCTGGCCGGATCGCGCCGCTTGACCTCGACCGCGGTTGAGGTTCGACACTGTGGGCATGACACTTCCCCTCGCCCAACTCCGCATCGCCAGGCCCACCGACCGACTGCCCGAAGTCGAGGAGTTCTACGCCGGGCACCTGGGACTGCCGGTGCTCTACCGATTCGAGAACCACGCCGGCTACGACGGGGTCATGCTCGGGTTGCCCGGCGCCGAGCAGCACCTCGAGTTCACCACCCACGTCGACGGAAGTCCCTGTCCCGCACCGACGTCGGACAACCTACTGGTGCTGTACTTCCACTCCGACGCCGAGATGTTCGACGTCGTGGAACGGTTGGGCGCCCACGGCCACGAGCCCGTCGAGCCGGAGAACCCCTACTGGACGGGAGTCGGCGCGTTCACGTTCGAGGACCCGGACGGCTGGCGGGTGGTCCTGGTGCCGCGCCCGGTCTTCTGAGGGGCGACCCGGGTCAGGCCGACCGGCGGATGCCCCGCTTGAGCAGCATCTCGCGCTCGGACTCGCTCAGCCCGCCCCAGATGCCATAGGGCTCGCCGACGGCCAGCGCGTGACTGCGGCACTGCGTGATCACGGGGCAGCTGCGGCACATCTCCTTGGCGCGCATCTCGCGCTGTGCGCGGGCACGGCCACGTTCGCCGTCGGGGTGGAAGAAGACCGCGGAATCGACGCCGCGGCACACGCCGTGCATTTGCCAATCCCAGATGTCGGCGTTCGGCCCGGGCAGCTGTTGCGGCTGTGGCATTGGGTAACCCCTCTCCTACGCGCTGCGTTCGCGTGGTGCGAAGGCACGTGTCGTGACACCGAGTCCGAGTCGCCGATGACTGCTCGTGGTCACAACGTAGAAGGGCTTCCGAAATCGCGTCAATAGCCCGCACGGCTGCTCAGGGGCAGGCGGTCGACGGGGGAATTTACGTGCCGTTCATCGATGCCACCTAGCTGCAACGAGACCTATGGTGGGCCGGCGCGCCACGTCTCGGCCCCGGCGGCGTTTTCCCAGTTCGCCGGGAACGTCATCCGCGGCGCCGTCGCACGGCCGTCTCGGCGGTTGACGTCGTCGTAACACGGCCTCCATCAACTGTTAACCGATGTTGCGTTGGCAACATCGGCGGTCGCGGCGGGCCGTCCGAGGTCGGTGGCCGCCGCCGTTGGTAGCGTCGCCGCGTGAACGACGAGGCGTCCGAGCTGGCGCGCGCGGCGTTCGGCGATCAGCCGGGCCGCTGGCCGCTGCCCACGCCCGTCACCGCGCAGCAGGCCTGGCACCGTGCCGTCGCGGCGGGCGGGCAGGGCCGCTACGCCACGGCGCTCACCGATCTGGACGGCCTTGCCGGCACCCCGCTGGCCTCGCTCGCCTTGAGCACGCGCGCGTCGTTCCTGCGGCAACTCGGCGGGCATGCGGTGGCGCGCGGATTCGACGGCAGGGCCCTGGCGCTCGCCGGGCCCCTCACCGAAGGCCGTGCCGACGCCCGTGCCGACGCGCTGACCGGCCTGGCCGCCGACGCGCTGGGCGTCGGCCGGTTCGCGCTGTCCGCGCGCCTGCTGCAGCGCGTCGACCTGGCAAGCGCCGCGCCGCGCTGCGCGGTCCGCCACGCCTGGGTCCGCGCGGAGTTGGACATGGCCACCGGTGACGGTGCCGGCGCCGTCGGACACGCCCGGCGCGCCGTCGAACTGGCGGACGGCCTGGGCTCGACGCGACACGCCGTGAAGTCTCAGGTGGTGCTGGCCGCGGCCCACTGCTGCGAAGGGCGCATCGACACCGCCAGGGTGGTCGCCGACGCCGCCTTCGACACCGCCCGCGACCTGGGAATGCTGCCGTTGAGCTGGGCGTTGGCATGTCTGCTCGGCGACGTCGGCAGCGACGTGCACCCGCCGGCCGACGTCGTGGCGTGGCGGGAGCGTGCCGCCGCCACCATCACGACGCGCGGCGGGGCGTGGGCGGTCCGCTGATTCGGGGGTCGGCGGACGGATCATTAGTCTTTATCCGACACATCTGCTGGGGAACGCCACCCCATCCGTAACGCTGGAGATACTGCCCACGATGACAATTTCGGGAGACGGTCTCGATGCTGTCGTTGCCGACGCAGTCACAGGCGATCGAGACGCACTCCGGAAGGTGCTGGAGGTCATCCGCCCGCTCGTCGTCCGGTATTGCCGGGCGAGGATCGGAACCGCGGATCGCAGTGGACTTTCAGCTGACGACGTGGCTCAGGAGGTGTGCTTGGCCGCCATCACGGCGCTGCCGCGCTACAAGGATCAGGGACGACCGTTCCTGGCCTTCGTCTACGGCATCGCCGCACACAAGGTTGCCGACGCCCATCGTGCCGCCGGGCGCAACAAGAGCGACGCAACCGACACCCTGCCCGACCGCGCCTCCGGGGCGGCGGGTCCAGAACAGCTTGCCATCGACGCCGAATCCGCGGCGCGCATGAAGAAGCTGCTGCAGATCCTGCCCGAGAAGCAGCGCGAGATCATCATCCTGCGCGTCGTGGTCGGCATGAGTGCCGAGGAGACCGCTGAAGCCGTGGGCAGCACCCCGGGCGCCGTTCGCGTCGCCCAACACCGAGCGTTGGCCAAGTTGAAGGCCGAGGTCGTCGCGACGGGTCCCGATCATGGCTGATCAAGGTCGCTGGAACGCGGGCGGAGACCCGACGCTCAACGAGATCAACCGCGCCGACCGGTTCATCGAGGCGCTGAGCACCAAGCAGCCGGTGTACTCCACCGATCCGGGCGAGGCCGAGCTGGCCTACCTGTTCGCCGACTGGCGCGACGGTGTCCGCGAGAGCCCCTCATCGGTGATGCTCACCGAGCAGGACGTCCTGGCCGCGCTGGAGGCGGGCAGGCCCCGCAGGGCCAACCGGCTGTCGCTGGCCGTCGTCGGCTCCGCCGCTGCCGCGGTGCTGTGCCTGGGCGGCTTCGGTGCGGCCGTGTACGCGGCCGGCCCGGGCGATGCGCTCTACGGCCTGCACACCATGGTGTTCGGTGGTGGCAATGGGCAGACCACGCGCACCGATCCCGTGGCGCTGGCGGCCCAGCAGGAGCTCGCGCAGGTGCAGCAACTGGTCGACCAGGGGCAGTGGCAGCAGGCGCAGGACAAGCTCGTCGCGCTGTCCGACACGGTGCAGAACGTCGAAGCCGTCGAACAGCAGCACGATCTCATCCAGCAGTGGAATGCGCTGAGCTACAAGGTGGTCGAGCAGGATCCGGCGGCGACGCTGCCGCCGCCCGGCGCACCGTTGCCGGAGCTGCCCGCATCGCCGCTGACGCTGCTGCCGGTGCCCGAGTTGCCTGCGACCACGCAGGCGTCGGACACGAGCACCTCGGCGACCGACACCACGTCGGTGTCGACGTCGGCCTCCACGTCGGCCTCCACGTCGCCCTCGACGTCCCCCACGGACCCCACGACCACCGCCCCGTCCGAGACCAGCGGTTCGGCCACGCCCACCACGAACTCGCCCACCACGAACTCGCCCACCACGACCTCACCGGTGGAGGCCACCTCCACCGGGTCCTCGAACGCGCCGACGAGCACGCCGACCACCAGTGCCCCCGCGACGACGGCTGCGCCGTCGACCACCTCGGCGCCGACGACCGCACCGTCGACCAGCGTGGCTGCGACGACCACCGTGCCGCCGACCACCGTGCCACCGACCACGGCTGCGCCGACGACCACGCTCGCCACCGTGGCGCCGACGACCACCGCACCAGCGGCGGCGCCCAGCACCACGGCACCGGCTCAGCAGACCCAGCAGGCACCCGCCCGCACGCAGCAGGAAGCCCCGGTCACGACGACGACGGTCGTCGCCCCGGGTGGAGCGCGGTGAAGAGGGCGGTGAAGCGGGGGCGGCGGGTTACGCCGTCAGCGATATCCGTCCGACTCCGATGAGGTGGCCTCGTTCAGCGAGGCGTCGGCGTAGCCGCGGCAGTAATCCCACGTGACGTAGGCGTCGGGCTCGGGATCGTAGGCCGGCTCGTGCGGTCGGACGGTGCCGTCGACCAGCAGCTGCAGCAGGTTCGCGCGCAGCATGTCCCAGTCGTGGTAGTGGTCCTGCTGGCATTCGTCGCAGCAGACGACGAGGCCGCGGATGCCCTTGTGCGCCAGCAGGGATTCGTACACGGCGAGATCGGCCAGATCGGCCTCGACGGCGATGCGTTCTTGCGGGTCCAGTGGCTGACCGGGTTCGATGGCGTCCAGTGCCGCCGACGGATCGCACGGGTCGTCGGCGAACGGATCGGGAGGCAAACCCGGCGGCAGATGGTCACGCACGGTTCCACAGTACGCAAGCGCGCGGGTCTCACGCCAGCCGTACCCGTGCCGAAATCCGCGCGTGCGGGCGGGCGTGAAGCCGATCACGGCGCCCCGTCCCGATAGGATGGCCACTCAAGACTTTCCTCGTCTTGCAACCACGTCTCGCGCCTTTCGGGAGGCCACCCCATGTCGATCGCTGAAAGCAGCCTTCCCATCGCCGTTCCGGTGCCCACCGGCGGTGACGACCCCACCAAGGTCGCGATGCTCGGGCTCACGTTCGACGACGTGTTGCTGCTGCCCGCCGCCTCCGACGTCGTGCCCGCCAACGCGGACACCTCCAGCCAGTTGACGCGCAAGATCCGGTTGCGCGTGCCGCTGGTGAGTTCGGCCATGGACACCGTGACCGAGGCGCGCATGGCCATCTCGATGGCGCGCGCCGGCGGCATGGGCGTGCTGCATCGCAACCTGCCGGTGGCCGAGCAGGCGGCCCAGGTGGAGACGGTCAAGCGGTCGGAGGCCGGCATGGTCACCAACCCCGTGACGTGCTCGCCGGACAACACGCTCGCCGAGGTCGACGCGATGTGCGCCCGGTTCCGCATCTCCGGGCTCCCGGTGGTCGACGGCCGCGGCGCCCTGGTCGGCATCATCACCAACCGCGACATGCGCTTCGAAGTCGACATGAACAAGCCGGTCGCCGAGGTCATGACCAAGTCGCCGTTGGTCACCGCGCAGGAGGGCGTCTCCGCCGAGGCGGCGCTGGGTCTGCTGCGCAGGCACAAGATCGAGAAGCTGCCGATCGTCGACGGCAACGGCAAGCTCACCGGTCTCATCACCGTCAAGGACTTCGTCAAGACCGAACAGTTCCCGCTGGCCACCAAGGACAGCGACGGCCGACTGCTCGTCGGTGCCGCGGTCGGCGTCGGCGACGATTCCCGCGAGCGCGCCATGACCCTGGTCGACGCCGGGGTCGACGTGCTGATCGTCGACACCGCGCACGCCCACAACCGCGGCGTGCTGGACATGGTGTCGTGGGTCAAGGGCATGGTCGGCGGGCGCGTCGAGGTGGTCGGCGGCAACGTCGCCACCCGCGCCGCCGCCGCCGCGCTCGTCGACGCGGGTGCCGACGCCGTCAAGGTGGGTGTCGGTCCCGGCTCGATCTGCACCACCCGCGTCGTCGCCGGCGTGGGCGCGCCGCAGATCACCGCGATCCTCGAGGCCGTGGCGGCGTGCGCGCCGCGCGGCGTGCCGGTGATCGCCGACGGCGGACTGCAGTACTCGGGTGACATCGCCAAGGCCTTGGCCGCGGGCGCGTCGACGGCCATGCTGGGATCGCTGCTGGCGGGCACCGCCGAGGCGCCGGGCGACCTGGTCTTCGTCAACGGCAAGCAGTTCAAGAGCTACCGCGGCATGGGTTCGCTGGGCGCCATGCAGAACCGGGGTTCGCAGAAGAGTTTCTCCAAGGACCGGTACTTCCAGGACGACGTGCTCAGCGAGGACAAGCTGGTGCCCGAGGGCATCGAGGGACGGGTGCCGTTCCGGGGCCCGCTGGCCACCGTGGTCCATCAGCTCACCGGCGGGTTGCGGGCCGCCATGGGTTACACCGGTTCGGCGACCATCGAGCAGCTGCAGCAGGCCCAGTTCGTGCAGATCACCGCGGCGGGACTGAAGGAGAGTCACCCGCACGACATCACGATGACGGTCGAAGCTCCCAACTACTACGCCCGCTAGGGGTCCCACGGTCATGCGCGACATGGTTGAAATCGGCATGGGCAGAACCGCCCGCCGCACCTACGAACTCGACGACGTCAACATCGTCCCGTCCCGCCGCACCCGGTCGTCGCAGGACGTCTCGACGGCCTGGCAGCTCGACGCGTACCGGTTCGAGATCCCGGTGGTGGCGCATCCCACGGACGCGCTGGTGTCGCCGGAGTTCGCCATCGAGATGGGCCGGCTCGGCGGTCTCGGCGTGCTCAACGGCGAGGGCCTGATCGGCAGGCACGCCGACGTCGAGGCCAAGGTGGCGCAGGTGCTCGAGGCCGCTGACAAGGACCCCGATCCGTCGACCGCCACCCGGCTGCTGCAGCAGTTGCACGCCGCACCGCTGGATCCGGAGCTGCTCGGCGCCGCCGTCGCCCGCATCCGGGAGGCCGGGGTCACCACCGCCGTGCGCGTCAGCCCGCAGAACGCCGCGGCGCTCACGCCGTCGCTGGTCGCCGCGGGCATCGACCTGCTGGTCATCCAGGGCACCATCATCTCGGCCGAGCGCGTGGTCAAGGGCCACGACGGCGTGGGCGAACCCCTCAACCTCAAGACGTTCATCTCGGAGCTGGACGTGCCCGTGGTGGCGGGCGGCGTGCTCGACCATCGCACGGCGCTGCACCTCATGCGCACGGGCGCGGCGGGCGTCATCGTCGGATACGGGTCCACGGCGGGCGTCACGACCAGCGACGCGGTGCTGGGCATCGACGTGCCGATGGCCACCGCCATCGCCGACGCCGCGGCCGCCCGCAGGGAGTATCTCGACGAGACCGGTGGCCGCTACGTGCACGTGCTGGCCGACGGCGACATCTACACCTCCGGCGACCTGGCCAAGGCCATCGCGTGCGGCGCCGACGCCGTGGTGCTCGGCACGCCGTTGACGCTGGCCGCCGAGGCGCTCGGCGAGGGCTGGTACTGGCCCAGCGCCGCCGCGCACCCGTCGTTGCCGCGCGGTGCGCTGATGCAGGTGGCGGTGGGGGAGCGACCGTCGTTGCAGCAGGTGCTCACCGGCCCGTCCGACGACCCGTTCGGTGGCCTGAACCTGGTGGGCGGGCTGCGGCGGGCCATGGCCAAGGCTGGATACTGCGATCTCAAGGAGTTCCAGAAGGTCGGTCTCACCGTCGGCAGTTGACGTGTGACGGATCGCGGACGTTCTTTACAAGTTAGGGTCTCCTGTCTAGCTTGTTACCGGTCGGTAAGGTCATACTGGGAGTATGCGACCGGATCACTCGAACACTGACTCGTCGGACGTCGACTACGACGTCCTGATCATCGGCTCGGGTTTTGGCGGCAGTGTCAGCGCGCTGCGGCTCACCGAGAAGGGCTATCGCGTCGGCGTGCTGGAAGCGGGTCGGCGCTTCGCCGACCCCGAGTTCGCCAAGACGTCGTGGAACCTGCGGAAGTTCCTGTGGGCGCCGCAGTTCGGCATGTACGGCATCCAGCGCATCCATCTGCTGCGCAACGTGATGATCCTGGCCGGTGCGGGCGTCGGTGGCGGTTCGTTGAACTACGCCAACACGCTCTACGTGCCGGGGGACCCGTTCTTCAACGACCCGCAGTGGCGGGACATCACCGACTGGCGTTCGGAGCTGCTGCCGCACTACGAGCAGGCGAAGAAGATGCTGGGCGTCGTCACCAACCCCACCTTCACCGATGCCGACCGCATCATGAAGGAGGTCGCCGACGACATGGGCATCGGCGACACCTTCGTGCCCACCCCGGTCGGCGTCTTCTTCGGCAAGGACGGCGAGAAGACGCCGGGCAAGCGCGTGGAGGACCCGTACTTCGGCGGTGTCGGGCCGGCGCGCACCGGCTGCATCGAATGTGGTTCGTGCATGACCGGGTGCCGTTACGGCGCCAAGAACACGCTGGTGAAGAACTACCTCGGCCTCGCGGAGACGGCGGGCGCCACGGTGCATCCGCTCACCATGGTCAAGAGCTTCGAGCAGCGGGCCGACGGCATCTGGGAGGTGCACACCGCGCGTACCGGCGGCAAGTTGCGCCGTCGTCGCAAGACGTTCACCGCCCGCCACGTCATCCTGGCGGCGGGCACCTACGGCACGCAGAAGCTGCTGTTCAAGATGCGCGACACGGGCAGGCTGCCGCAGCTGTCGGACCGGCTGGGCCTGCTGACGCGCACGAACTCGGAATCGATCGTCGGTGCGGGCCGGCTGCAGGTGTCCGACGACCTGGACCTCACCCACGGCGTCGCCATCACCTCGTCGATCCACCCCACCAGCGACACCCACGTCGAACCGTGCCGGTACGGCAAGGGGTCCAACGCCATGGGACTGCTGCAGACGCTCATGACCGACGGCACGGGTCCCGGTGGCAGCGACGTGCCGCGCTGGAAGCAGTTGCTGCACAACGCCGGTGAGGACCCGAAGGGGACGCTGCGGTTGCTCAACCCGCGGCGCTGGAGCGAGCGCACCATGATCGCGCTCGTCATGCAGAACTTGGACAACTCGATCACCACGTTCACGCGCAAGACCAAGTTCGGGTTCCGCATGCTCGACAGCAAGCAGGGCCACGGCGAACCCAACCCGTCGTGGATTCCGGCGGGCAACGAGGTCACGCGGCGGATCGCCAAGAAGATCGACGGCGTCGCGGGCGGCACGTGGGGCGAGCTGTTCAACATCCCGTTGACGGCGCACTTCCTGGGCGGCGCGGCCATCGGCGACAGCCCGGAGCACGGCGTCATCGATCCCTACCACCGCGTGTACGGCTACCCGACGCTGTCGGTCGTCGACGGTGCGGCGATCTCGGCGAACCTCGGCGTGAACCCGTCGCTGTCGATCACCGCGCAGGCCGAGCGCGCCGCGGCGCTGTGGCCGAACAAGGGCGAACAGGACCAGCGCCCGGGGCAGGGCGAACCCTACCGCCGCCTGGCCCCGGTGGAGCCCGTGCGTCCGGTGGTGCCCGCCGAGGCCCCCGCAGCCCTGCGCAGGCTGCCCATCGAACCGGTGAAGTCCGCCGGCTGAGTCACCTCGCTGACGGGCGACGACCGCATCGAGCAAACGGTCGCCGCCCGTCAACGCATGTGTTAATTTCCTCTCGAAGTTGATCTTGCAATCATCGGGGGGATGAGCCCATGGCTCCGAGACGGTCTGCGATGTCCGCGTTCGCTGCGGCCGCCGTGGTCGTGCTGGCCGTGGGCTGCGCCCACGGTGAGTCGGCGCCGGCGAAACCCGAGGCCGCCGCCGCTGCGTCGACCGCGGCGCCCGCCGTCACGTCCGGCGGCGGGTGCCAGGACCACGTCGACGCCGCACTGCGCTCGCACCGGCCGAAGCAGGCGCCGCCCGCCGAGGACGTCGAGGTCCCGGGTGGGCCCGTGTACGGCGATCCGGAGGCGGCCAGTCGCTTCTGGCAACCACAGTCCCAGCAGGACTGCGGCTTGATGGCCACGCGCCTGGTCGTCGGCGAGGTCACGGGCGATCCGCCGTCGGAGGCGGACATGATCGCGCTGGCCACCAAGACCCCCAGCAGGTGCTCGCCCGGCGAGATGATCTACAACGAGGTCTACGAGGACGGCTCGGACACCCCCGGGGACGGCACGTGCACCAACGACCTGCCGATCCTGCTGCAGCACTTCGGTATCCAGTCGCAGTACTCCAGCGACGAGGCCGCCGCCTCCGGTGGGCCGAAGACGGGCATGACCGCGCTCAAGGAGTACCTCGCCGGCGGCAGGCAGGTCATCGCCTGCGTGGCGTCGGCCACCATCTGGGACGGCAAGACCGATCCCGACGGCTGTTCGCATCTGGTGACGGTCGCCGCCATCGACACCGACACCGAGGTCGCCTATCTGGGTGACAGCGGCGGTGACGACACCCAGGGCGAGCAGGTGCCGCTGGACACGTTCGAAACCGCCTGGGCGGCAGGCGGTCACGAGATGGTCGTCACGGCGCCGTGACCGGCATCCGCGCATCGCTGGCGGCGGCGCTGTGCGTGTGGTGCGCAGCGTGCGGGCAGGGCGGCCAGGCGCCGTCCGCGGACTCGCCGGTCGCCGTCGCCCAGCCCAACCTGGTGTGCGGGCCCACGACCGACCCGGGCGGGCCCGACCGAGTCGATGGGGCCGATCCGGCCGAGGCGCCCGAGGCCGCGGGTCTGGACGACGGCGGGCTGAACGCCGAACCCATGCCGAAGGGCCCCGTCTACGGCGATCCCGACGCGGCAGACCGCTACTGGCAGGCCCAGTCGCAGATGGACTGCGGGCTGATGGCGTCGCGCATCGTCGTCGGCGAGGTCACGGGCAACCCGCCGTCCGAGGAGGACGTCATCGGCGTGGCGAAGTCGATTCCCAGCGGGTGCTATCCCGGCTACGACGTCTACGACGACGCCGTCAACCCGGCCACGGGTGACCGGGGCGCCGGATCGTGCGGTGCCGACATGCCACTCGTGCTCGAACACTACGGCGTCAAGGCGATCCACACCGACGACACCAAGATGTTCGACGGCGGCGCCGAGACCGGACTCGTCGCGTTGCAGAAGTACCTGGGCAACGGCCACCCCGTGATGGCCTGCGTCAACTCGACGATCCTGCGGGGCGACGAGGCCGACGGCGGCGACACCTCCTACTGCGATCACATGCTCACCGTCGCGGCCATCGACACCACCGACGACCGGGTGTTCGTGGGGGACACGGCAGGAGAAGCCACGCGCAACGAGACGCCGTCGGTGGCGACGTTCGAGAAGGCCTGGGCGACGGGCAATCACGAGATGGTGGTGGCATTCCGATGAGACTCCTGCGATCCGTCGTGACGTGCCTGCTGGCGCTGCTCGTCGCGCTGTGCGTCGGTTGCAGCGCGTCGACCGACGCCGCGCAGGCGCCCGCCAAGGCCGGCAAGACGCCGAACTGGGCGTGCGGGTCCGGTCAAACGGACACGCCCGCGACCGATCCCGACGGTCCCGACGAGTCCGACGAGTCCGACGGCGCATCCGACTCGCAGGACGCCCCGCCACCCCCGGACCCGGTCACCGACGAACTCAACGCCGAGCCCATGCCCGCTGGGCCGATGTTCGGCGACCCCGACGCCGCCGATCGCTACTGGCAGGCGCAATCGCAGGGAGACTGTGGGCTCATGGCCTCGCGGCTGATCATCGGTGAGGTCACCGGGGCCGCGCCGTCGGAAGAGGAGATCATCGCCCAGGCGAAGTCCACGCCGTCGGAGTGTCACCCCGGAGCGAACGTCTACGACGATGCCGTGCAGGAGGACGGCTCCGTCGGTTCCGGGACCTGCACCTACGACCTGCCGTTGGTGCTCAAGCACTGGGACGTGAACGCGAAGGTCACCGACGACGACCAGGCCAAGGACGGTGGCCCGCAGACCGGCATGGACGCGCTCAAGCGCTACCTCGGCAACGGCCATCAGATCATGGCCAGCGTGAACTCCGAGATCATTTGGGACATGGACGGCGACAAGAGTCATGCCGACCACATGGTCACGATCGCGGCGGTCGACGCCGGCGGCGGTCTGGTCTACCTGGGCGACACCGGCGGTGACGACACCGAGCGCGAGCAGGTGCCCGTCGACAAGTTCGAGACGGCATGGGCCGCGGGCGGCCACGAGCTGGTCATCATCTACTGACGCGTCGACGGGACGCGTCGTGGGACCGCTCGCGGGCCCGCCACTAGACTCGACCCGTGGAATCGCAGTCTTCTCCCTCCCGGCGCCCGGTTCTCGTGGTCGACTTCGGCGCGCAGTACGCGCAGCTGATCGCGCGCCGCGTCCGCGAGGCGCGGGTGTTCTCCGAGGTGATCCCGCACACCGCGACGGTGGAGGAGATCAAGGCCAAGGATCCCCGCGCCATCGTGCTCTCCGGCGGACCGTCGAGCGTCTACGCCGAGGGAGCGCCCCGCCTCGACCCGGCGGTGTTTGACCTCGACGTGCCGGTGTTCGGCATCTGCTACGGCTTCCAGGCCATGGCCCAAGCGCTCGGCGGCACCGTGGAGCACACCGGCACCAGCGAGTACGGCCGCACCGAACTCACCGTGACGGGCGGTGACCTGCACTCCGACCTGCCCGACACGCAGCCGGTGTGGATGAGCCACGGCGACGCCGTCACGGCCGCGCCCTCCGGGTTCGACGTCGTCGCGTCCAGCGCGGGCGCGCCCGTGGCGGCGTTCGAGAACCGGGCCCGCAAGCTGGCAGGCGTGCAGTACCACCCCGAGGTCATGCACAGCCCCCACGGGCAGCAGATCCTCAGCCGCTTCCTGCACGAGTTCGCCGAGATCGGCGCCGACTGGACGCCCGCCAACATCGCCGAGACACTCGTCGCGGCGGTGCGGGAGCAGATCGGTGACGGCCGCGCGATCTGCGGGCTGTCCGGTGGCGTCGACTCCGCCGTCGCGGCGGCGCTGGTGCAGCGCGCCATCGGCGATCGGTTGACGTGCGTGTTCGTCGACCACGGCCTGCTGCGGGCGGGGGAGCGCGGCCAGGTGGAGCGGGACTTCGTCGCCGCGACGGGGGCTCGCCTCGTCACCGTCGACGTCGCCGACCGCTTCCTGGAGGCCCTGTCGGGTGTCACCAACCCCGAGGGCAAGCGCAAGATCATCGGGCGCGAGTTCATCCGTGCGTTCGAGGGGGCCGTGCGCGACCTGGTCGAGGGCGGCGGCCCCGACGTCGACTTCCTGGTGCAGGGCACGCTGTACCCCGACGTGGTGGAATCCGGCGGGGGCTCCGGCACGGCCAACATCAAGAGTCACCACAACGTCGGCGGATTGCCCGACGACCTGGCGTTCACCCTCGTCGAACCGCTGCGCCTCCTGTTCAAGGACGAGGTGCGTGCCGTCGGTCGCGAACTCGGCCTACCGGAGGAGATCGTTGCGCGCCAACCCTTCCCGGGTCCCGGCCTGGGCATCCGCATCGTCGGCGAGGTCACTGCGGAGCGTTTGGACACGCTGCGCCGAGCCGACGCCATCGCCAGGGAGGAGTTGACCGCAGCGGGTCTCGACGGCCAGATCTGGCAGTGCCCGGTGGTGCTGCTGGCCGACGTGCGCTCGGTCGGCGTCCAGGGTGACGGCCGCACGTACGGTCATCCGATCGTGCTGCGCCCGGTGTCCAGCGAGGACGCCATGACCGCGGACTGGACCCGCGTGCCCTACGAGGTGCTGGAACGCATTTCGACGCGGATCACCAACGAGGTGCCCGAGGTGAACCGCGTGGTGCTCGACGTCACCAGCAAGCCGCCCGGCACCATCGAGTGGGAGTAGCCTGCTCACTGCGCTTCGCGGGCGATGATGTCGCCGAGGATCTCGCCGACGGCGGACTCGATGGTCGACTCGATGGAGAAGGCCAGGGTGGCCGTCACCGCGGACACCGCCTGGGTGCGGAAGCGCACCAGCATCGTGATCAGTTCGGCCACTTCGGTATCCGGCGGCAGCGCCGCGCCGGGGTTGATGCGATCGAGGACGTGTTCGACGCCGGCGGCCACCAGCAGAGCGCTGATCTGATCGACCAGCGGCGCGATCTGCTCGTGCAGGTCGACGAGCTTGTCGGCGGCGACGCCGTACTGCCGGATCTCGTTGAACGCCTCGATCAGCTTGGGGCGCACGATGATCGCCTCGGGACCGCCGTCGGTGTCCTCGAGCTTGATGACGCCGAGACCCACCATGCGCTCGAACGCGGCGTCGTCGTCGACGAGGCGTTTGGCCTCGGACAGGCCGGTGCGTTCCGGCTTCTCGGTGGCCCAGCTGCCGGCGATCGCCGATTCCAGGCCGAGCAGCTCGCCGACGCCCTTGCCCTGTTCCCAGGCCGAGAGCATCTCGTGGACGTGGGCGATGGTGTACCCGCGGTCCAGCAGCGAGGTGATGAGCCGTAGTCGGGTGAGGTGCGTGTCGTTGAACAGCGCGATGCGCCCCACGCGCAGCGGCGGGTGCAACAGCCCACGATCACGGTAGACGCGGATGTTGCGGGTGGTGGTGCCGCCCAGCCGGGCGAGTTCCTCGATGCGGTACTCGCCGGACTGCACCGCGCCGTGCGGCTGGACGGCGGCGTCGAAGAGCTGGGAGACCGCCGTCTCGACGACGTCGCGGGAGCCGCGCCGGATCTGCGCGGGGGCGCGGCGCAGACCGGCCAGGATCGATGAGATCGCGCCCGTCGGTTGCGGCCGGGCCGCCATGTCAGGCCGCTCGCACGGGCGCCTCGTCGTCGCCCGCTCGGTTCCGTCGCATCCGTCGACGATACTGCGTCGCGGATCGGCGCGGACGCTCGCCGCCGACTACGGGTTTTCCGTGGTCCCCGCGGGCTCGCGGGCTGGCAGTGTCGGGTACGACAGCCAATCGCGACGGACTCGAGGTCGCGTCGACAGTTCATGGGAGGCAGGAAATGTCCGTTCACACGCACGTCGTCGTCGTCGGTGGTGGCTATGCCGGAGTGCTGGCGGCAAACCGGCTGCGGCAGCGTCCCGACGTCGCCGTCACGTTGATCAATCCCCGCCCGCAATTCGTGGAACGGATCCGCCTGCATCAGCTGGTGGCAGGCAATCACGACGCCACGGTGGCCTACGAAACGTTGCTGGCCGCAGGCGTCGAGCTGGTCGTCGACTCCGTGGAACACGTCGACGCCCGGGCACGTCGACTGCTGCTGGCCTCCGGCGCGGCGATGGGCTACGACTTCCTGGTCTACGCCGTCGGCAGCACGGGATCGGTACCGGCCTCCGTGCCGGGTGCTCGCGAATTCGCCTACGCCATTTCGGAGTTGGAGGCTGCGCAGCGCTTGGCGGCGCGGCTGGGCGACGTCCCGACGTCCGCGCCGATGGTGGTGGTCGGCGGCGGTCTCACGGGTATCGAGGCGGCAGCGGAGTTCGCCGAGGCGGGCCGCAAGGTCACCCTGGTGACCGACGTGTTGGGTCCGTCGTTGGCCAAGGGGGGCCGCCGTTCGGTGTCGCGGCGATTGGCCGCGCTGGGGGTCGACGTGGTCGAGGGCGCCCGGGTCGCCGAGGTGTCGCGGGATGCGGTCACCTTGGCCGATGGTCGGCGACTGGCCAGCGCGGCGACGGTGTGGACGGCAGGGTTCGGCGTGCCGGGGCTGGCTGCCGACAGCGGCCTGTCGGTGGATGCGATGGGTCGGCTGCTCACCGACGAGACGTTGACCTCCATCGACGATCCGTCGATCGTCGCCGCCGGCGATGCCGCGTCGCCGTCGGGGATGCCGTTGCGCATGAGTTGCCAGCTGGCGATGCCGTTGGCCTCCCGGGCCGCCGACACGATCTTGGCGCGGTTGGAGGATCGGACACCCGCCGACATCAACCCGGCGTCGGTGGGCCAGTGCATCAGTCTCGGTCGCCGGGGCGGCACGATTCAGATGTCCCACTTCGACGACGTGCCCATGCCGATGCACCTCGGCGGCAGGCTCGCCGCCACGATCAAGGAAACCGTGTGCAAGGGAACGGTGTCGTCGCTGAAGAAGGAGGCGCGCAAGCCCGGCAGCTATTCCTGGATCGACGGTGGTGACCGCAAGGGGCGGTTGGCCGCGCGGGCAGGCGCCGGCGACCCGTCGGCGACGGTCTGACCGCGCCGCCCCCGTACGGGCCGAGGATTGGTCCCGGCCCGTACGGATCCCGCCTCGGCCCCGTACGGGATCAGGCGGAATGTGCTGTCACCACACGGTATACGGCGTCGGCAAGCTCGTCGGCACGGTCGTCGGCAGGGTCGGGGGAGATCGCCAGTGCCTCGACCCGGATGCCGTACGGCCCGAACTCGCGGGCCCACGTCCGGGTGAGCGACATCAGGGCGGCGTCGACGGCGTCGCCGATGGATCGGTCCGGCGAGGGCATCTCGGGCGTCGCGCCGACGATGGTGACGATGGCGCCGCCGCCCTGCCGGATCATGCAGGCGGCGACGGCGCCGACCAGGAAGTAGGGGGCGCGCACGTTGACGTCGAACGCGGTGTCGAAGTCCGGTCCTTCGGCGTCGACGGTCGGTGTGGCGGGCATGGGCGCCGGGACGTTGATCAAGACGTCGATGGTGGTCTGCCTGGCGAGGTAGTCGACGGCGTCCAAGTCGGTGGCGTCGAGGCCGATGAACCGGGTGCCGCCGCCGATCTCCGAGGCGAGGATCGTGCCGCGCGGGCCGTCGACGTCGGAGATGATGACGTGGGCACCGGCGTCGGCGAGCCTGCGTGTGATGGCCGCGCCCAGCGCGGTCGTCCCCGAGGTCACCAGGGCGTGCTTGCCGCGCAGTGGCGATGCGCGCATGGGGGCTCCTCCGTTTGCGATGCGCTGGGCCGGTCACGGTGCGGCCGGCGTCTCCTGGTGTCGATGTGACCGAATCATGCGGAGTGGTCGGGTGTTCGGCGGTGTTCGCCGGGTGCGCGCCGCGCACGGTGCCCGGCGCGTGGCCGCAGGTAGCCGTAGACGACCGCGGTCAGCGGCGGGATGGTCCAGTAGGGGATGGGCGAATCGATGGCCCCGGAGGTCAACGTGTGCCATCCGACGTCGAACGCGTCCAGCAGTGCACTGGCCGCAGCCGTGACCATCTGGCCGTCCGAGTACGGATTCGCCATCGCGAACACCCCTTTCGACGGCCGGCTCGATCAGCGTGGGTACCGCGATCTCGCGGCGGTGACGCCGGCCCCTCTCGAGGGTGGCACCCTCGGCGGGTGCGGGGGACCACGGAAAACCCGTAGTCCCCAAGCCTCGAGGGCCGGACGTCGCGCCGGGCCGGTCGCGGGTCTTCCGGGTATCCGTTCACGTTCGCGTTCGGCATGGAAGAATTGGGCGGGACCGTTCGCTCTGTCTGGGCGGGCGTCCAGCACGACACGAAGGGCCAGCGTGACGGCAATCTCGGAGCAACGTCCGGTCGTGCTGCAGGGACGCGCCAAGGAATGTCACGCGTTGCACGAGGTGCTGTCGTCGATCCGTTCCGGTCGAAGCGATGTCGTCGTGGTGTGCGGCGAGGCCGGTATCGGCAAGTCCGCCCTCCTGGGTCACCTGCAGGAGGCCGCCACCGACTGCACGGTGCTGACCGCAGCCGGCGTCGAGTCGGACATGGAGTTGACGTTCGCCGGGTTGCAGCAGCTCTGCGCTCCGGTGCTCGACATGCGATCGTGTCTGCCCGCGCCGCAACTGCAGGCGTTGGAATGCGCGTTCGGTCTGGGGGAGTCCGACGGGGCGCCCGATCGGTTCCTGGTGGGCTTGGCGGTGCTGGGGCTGCTGGCCGCCGCCGCGCAGGATCGTCCGCTGCTGTGTCTGGTCGACGACGTGCAGTGGCTGGATCAGGTGTCCGCACAGACGTTGATGTTCGTCGCACGGCGGTTGCAGGCCGAGTCGGTGGGCCTGGTGCTGGCCATGCGCTCGATGATCGAGGGAACGGCCGGATTGCCGACGATCGAGGTGGCCGGGCTGGCCGCCGATCCCGCGCGCGCCGTGCTCGACTCGGTGTTCCCCGCCGGACTCGACGATGCCGTGCGTGATCGGATCGTCGCCGAGTCGGGCGGTAACCCGTTGGCGCTGTTGGAGATGCCGAACCACGTCGACGCCGTCGTGCCGACCGGTGCGGGCCGTCGTGCCGAACTCGGGTCGGTGCCTGCCGGGATCGAGGAGCGCTACCGGGCGGTGATGGCGACGTTGCCCCCAGAGACGCAGCTGCTGCTGGTGGTGGCGGCCGCGGAGCCGGTGGGTGACCCGACGTCCTTGGCGGCGGCGATGGCGCACCTGGGGCTCAAACCCTCGGCGATGCTGCCCGCACTGGAGTCCGGGTTGCTTCGGCAGGACGCGCGGGTGCAGTTCCGTCATCCGCTGGCGCGGTCGGCGGCCTACCGTCGGGCCGGCGTCGAGCAGCGTCGGGAGGCGCATGCGGCGTTGGCGGCCGTCACCGATCCCGCCCTCGACCCCGATCGTCGCGCCTGGCATCGCGGGCTGGCTGCCGAGGCCGCCGACGAGGACGTGGCCCAGGAACTGGCAGGGTCGGCCTGGCGGGCGCGTCAGCGGGGTGGAATCGCGGCGGCAGCGGCGTTCTTGACGCGGTCGGTCGAGTTGACCCCGGACGCGGCGGCGCGTGGCGAACGGGCCTTGGCGGCCGCCGAGGCGCATCGCGAGGTGGCCGCGTTCGACGAGGCTCGTGGGCTGCTGGCGACGGCGGAGCTGGGACCGCTGTCCCCGCTGCAGGAGGTCCGGTTGGCGCAGCTGCGGACACGGTTGGCCTTCACGGCCGCCCGGGTGGGTGGCGACGTTCGAGCGCTGATCGACGCGGTCGAGCGATTCGCCACGGTGGCAGCGGCATTCGAGCCCCTGGACGGCGGACTGGCCGTCGAGACGTACCTGGAGGCGATGAGCGCCGCGATGTACGTCGGCCGCAGCGGAGGTGGTTTGGCCCGCGACGTCGCCGAACGAGCGCGCCTGGCGCTGCGTCGCCATCCGCCCCGGGATGCGTTGGCCCTGGCCACCGCTGCGATCGCCGAACGCCTCACGGCGGGTGCCGTCGCGGCCATGCCCGCGATGCGCACGGCGCTGGCGGCCATCACGCGGTCGGCGACCGAGACCGGCGGCGCCGCCGCGGCCGACTGGTTCTGGCGGGCGTTCCCGATCGTGCACGACTCTCTGGTGCACGAGACGTGGGACGACGGGTGGGCGCTGATCGCAGCGCATGCCCTGCGGGTGGCCACCGAGACCGGTGCGATGGCGCTGCTGCCCTCGGCGCTGCTGTCGCGCGCCGGGGCACATGTCGAACGCGGTGAGTTGGCCTGCGCGCGAGCGCTGGTCGCCGATGCCGGGGCCATGAGCGAGGCAATCGACTACGCGCCCATGCGCTATCACACGATCATCGTCGCGGCCTTCGGCGGCGACGAGGCCGAGGTGGCCCGGTTCGCCGCACACGCCGTGCAGACCGGTGCGCAGCGCGGGGAGGGGCGCACGATCGGGTTGGCTCACTACGCCACCGCGGTGATCGACAACGCGATGGGCCGCTACCCCGAAGCGTTGGCCGCCGCCCGGGAAGCGATGACCTACGACGATCTCGGATTCGGCCCCGAAGTTCTGGTCGAGTCGATCGAGGCGGCGGTCCGCGCCGACGACCGCGAGTTCGCCGTCGAAGCCCTGGCCCGGCTCGAACGATGGACGTCGGCCAGCGGTTCGCCGCGAGCGCTGGGCGCATTGGCTCGCTCACGTGCACTGCTCAGCGACGGCGATCGGGCCGACGCACTGTATCTGGAGGCCATCGAGCACTTCTCGGCGACCAGCCAGCGGGTGCAGCTGGCGCGAGTGCGGTTGTTGCACGGCGAGTGGTTGCGCCGCAACGCGGCTGGGACGGCCGCGCGCGAACCGTTGCGCGTCGCCCACGAGCAGTTCGTGGCGATGGGCGCGGCGGCGTTCGCCGAGCGAGCGCGGCGGGAACTGGTGGCATCCGGGCAGAAGGCGCGCCGGCAACCCACGGCGGTCGGAGATCAGTTGAGCCCGCAGGAGCATCAGATCGCCCAACTCGCCGGGCAGGGGCTGACCAATCAGGAGATCGCCGGGCAGATGTTCCTCAGTGCGCACACCGTGGAGTGGCACCTGCGCAAGGTATTCGCCAAGCTGGGCATCCGCTCACGCCGCGAGCTGCGGCGCACGTTCGCCGACGCCGCCGGGTGAGGGCCGCCTTCTCGGGCCGTCACGCCACCAGGATGGCCTGCACCGTCAGGCCATGCCGTTCGTCGGCGATCTCGACGATCCGGTCGACCGCCGCGCGGGCATGCAGGCCGGGATAGGTCAGCCACACCACGGTGCCGGTGACGGCGGCCTCGGGCAGCCGTGCGGCGAGTTGCTCCACGACCCGCAGCGTCGCGGCCGTTCCCGCGAACGCCACCACCAGACAGGGGACGGCGCCGATGCTGACGAAGGATGCCAGCCCGTCGAGCAGACGTCCCGCGCCCACGTCGTCGGGGTCCACCCGGATGGGCACCAGATGCCGCCTGGCCGGTTCCGGGACCCGCAGCCGCTCCGTCGACGCCGGGGCGGGCGTGCCGTCGAAGGTCCCCAACTCGTCGAAGAGGGCCACCCGCTGACGGGCGTGCTTCAGCAGCAGCGGGGTGACCGTAGGCCGGGGTGGTTCGCCGTGGACGTGCTCGTGGCTGCGCTGAGCGACCAGCAGGTCCAAGACGACGGGGGCCGGGACCGCCGTGAGGATGTCGTCGCGGACCATGTCGGGGCGGTAGCGCGCGCGAAACTCGCTGGGAGACTGGCCGAACCAGTCCTGGAAGCCTCTGGTCAGATACTTGACGTGGGAGAAGCCGCAGGCGGCGGCGATCTCGGTGCTGGTCATGTCGGTCGTCAACAGCAACGTCTCGGCGTGCATCACCCGCAGGCCGGTGAGATGGTCGCCGAAGCTGATTCCGCACAGCTCCTTGACCACGTGCGACACATAGGACTTCGAGTAGTGGTGCGCTGCCGCCACCGCGTCGAGTGCGTCCCGACGTCGAAGGTGCTCGCGCATCGAGGCCAGGATGGCGTGCAACCGATGTCGTTGTGCGTTCGACAGTTCACGTCCGCGGTTGTAGTAGTGCTCCAGCGAGTAACCGGTGCACAGCAGGGCCACCAGATCGGCGGCCCGCGCATCGAGCCGCTCGGGATCGTCGGCCGTGACGCCGAGTTCGACGATCTCGACGAGCAGGGCGCGCAGCACGCCTTCCTGACGGCGGTACCGCGCGAGGTCGAACGACTCGCACGCGAAGATCATCGACGTGCAGTACGCGTCGACGTCGTCGAAGTCCTGCAGCCGCAACGAGACGATCGCGGTCACGTTGTCCTTGGACCCGACCAGGGCGTAGGGGTCGGCGCGGTTGACGACGACGAAGTCACCTGCCGCGAGGTCGAAGTCCTCGCTGCCGACCCGCACGTGTACTGCGCCGCGCAGGACGTAGACGACCAGCAGCGCATCGGTGTCGATGCGCAGGCTGGTGGCGGTGATGGCCGCCGCCGTCACGCCTACCCGATCCACCAGCTCGCCTCCGGGCCGACGGACGGCGGTGTCCGTCGGCGACGGCATCATCGCCGGCATCCGCCTCCACCGCGATGCGGCTCACGCACCGCCCGCCACCCTCCGGTCCTTCCGCTGCTCCAACTCGTCCTGGTCGACGAGGACGAACATCTCGACCCCCGGCGTGCACACCATCGTGACCAGGAATCGCAAGGCGACGTCGTCGCGGTTGTTGGCGTCGGAGTAGTGGATGACGTCGCCACCCGGTTCCCAGAACGCCTCGCCGGCGCGGATGACCCGTGGTGCTTCGCCTTCGAGTTCGAAGAGCATCTCGCCTTCGAGGACGTAGCCGAACGCGGGCCCTCCAGGATGGCGATGCGGTGGTGCGCCCGGACTTCCGGCGGGCCACTCGATCACCGCGGTCATCACCTCGGCGCCCGCCGGCAGCGCCGGTGGGGTGACGCTCTGGATCACGGTCATCGCCTTGGCGAGCGCGGCGACGGCATCGTCGGTCATGGGTGGATCTCCCTCGGTCGGGCGGGATGGCTGCGCGATCGGCGCACCCGCTCTCGACCATGGCATTCCCGACACTCGTTCGGCCCCCCGGAAAACCCCCGGTTTCGCGGTGCGGTGGGGTTTCGGTGGGGTGTCGGTGGTTTTGACGGGGGACGCCGCACCCGTTCGGTCGTGCGGTCACCGATACCCTTGAGCGGTGTGTCGGGCAGCGCAGTGCGTCAGCGACCACCACCTCTTCGCCGAGAGGGCGACGCGACGTGAGCGGTGACCAACTGTTCGGCAGAGGCCCTGAGTTGGCCGCCCTGGACAAGCTGGTGGATGCGGCACGCCACGGACGCGGCACGGTCGTCGTCCTTCGGGGCGACGCCGGCATCGGCAAGACCGCACTCATCGATCACCTGGTGGGCTCGATGACCGACGTGCGGGTGCTGCGCACCGCCGGGGTCGAATCGGACATGGAACTCGCCTTCGCCGGCGTGCACCAGCTCATCGCACCGTTGCTCGATCGGATCGCGTCGCTGCCTGCGCCCCAACAGCAGGCCTTGGCGATGGCCTTCGGTGAGTCCGCCGGCCGCGCACCGGACCGGTTCCTGGTGGGGTTGGCCGTGCTGGACCTCATCGCCGGCGCGGCTGCCGAGACCATGGTCGTGGTCGTCGTGGACGACGCGCAGTGGCTCGATCAGGTGTCGGCGCAGACCATGGGTTTCGTCGCACGCCGCTTGTTGGCCGAACGCGTGCTGATGGTGTTCGCGTCGCGCGAGCCGATCGCCGCACTGCAGGGCCTGCCGGAGCTGGTGGTGACGGGGCTGGCGGTCGCGGACGCGCGTGAACTCCTCGACGCGAGCGTGCTGGGTCGCATCGATTCGCGGGTGCGTGATCGGATCGTGGCGGAAACCGCGGGCAATCCGCTCGCGTTGTTGGAGGTCCTCGGCGACCTCGGAGCCGCGGCGCTGGTCGGCGGCTACCTCGTTCCGGACGCCCATCCGAAGGCGTCGACGGTCGAAACCCGTTATTCGGCCAGGATGTCGGCGTTGTCTGCCGAGGCCAGGCTGCTGTTGACGATGGCGGCCGCCGAGCCGATCGGGGATCCGGCGCTGCTGGCGCGCGCGGCAGCAGACCTCGAGATCGGCGACGAGGCATTGACCGAACTGCGCTCGACCGGCCTGGTCGAGGTCGACGCGCGGGTGCGATTTCGTCATCCGCTGGTGCGCTCGGTGGCCTACGCGACCGCACCGGTGGAACAGCGGCAGCGGGTGCACGACGCGCTGGCGCGCGTCATCGACGCCGCCGCCGATCCCGACCGGCGGGCGTGGCACCGGGCGTTGGCCGCATCCGGCCCCGACGAGTCGGTGGCCGCGGAACTGCTGTCGGCCGCCCAGCGGGCCCAGCAGCGTGGCGGCCTCGCGGCGGCCGCGGCCTTCCTCGCCCGCGCGTTCGAACTGACCCCGGATCCGGCACTGCGCGGCCCTCGCGCGTTGGCGGCGGCGCAGGCGAAACGCGGGGCCGCGGATCTCGACGCCGCGACCGAACTCGTCGCCGCCGCCGCGTTGTCTCCGCTGAATGACCTCGACGCGGCCCGTCGGCTGCGATTGAGCACCCAGTTGGCGTTCCACCGTCGCCGCGCCAGTCGTGCCGGGCCGCCGCTCTCCGAGCACGCCGCGACCATGTTCGAGGCGGCGGTTCGGCTGGCGCCGTTGGACGCCGAGGAAGCGGATCAGGCGTTCCTGGAAGCGCTCTGCGGCAGCGTCTACGCCGGACGGGAGGGGCGTCCGGACGTGCTGCCCGCAATCGCCGCCGAGGCACTGGCGCATCGCCGGAACGCGGGCGGCGACCGGTCGGTGGGGCTGGTGGTCGAGGGTCTGGCCCAGCGGGTTCTCGCCGACGCCGCCGCGGCGGTGCCTGCCCTGCGGGCGGCGGCCGCGGCGATCACCGAGGACGGTTGGCGGTGGGAGGCGTTTCCGCTGGCCCTGGAGGTCACGGTTCACGAGATCTGGGACGACGAGGCGTGGGAACGGTTGTCGGCGATGGCCGTTCGCATCGCCACCGACACCGCTGCGCTGCAGATCCTGCCCACCGCGCTGGTCAGTCGGGCCGGTGCGCACGTGATGGCCGGGGACCTGGCCGCGGCGCGGCTGCTGATCGCCGAGGCCGACGACATCGCCACGGCGATAGGTCACGACTCGTTGCGCTACCACACGCTGACGCTGGCCTCGTGGTCCGGCAACGAGGGCCACGTCGTCGCGATGACCGAGGCGGCGCTGCGCGAGGGGATGCAACGTGGGGAGAGCCGCGCGATCGCACTCGCGGCCTACGCCAGGGGCGTCCTCAACAACGGTCTGGGCCGCTACGACGTGGCGCTGGCGGCGCTGCAATCCGCCTGCGAATACGACGATCTGGGCATCATCGGATGGAATCTGAGTGAACTCGTCGAATGCGCTGCGCGCGTGGGCCAGGACGACGTGGCAGCGCGTGCCCTGGCGCGGCTCGAGGCACGCACCCGGGCCGCGGGCGGGCCGTGGGCGATGGGCATCACCCTGCGGTGCGCGGCCCTGATCGCCGCCGACGACTCGGCCGAGCCGCTCTACCTGGAGGCCATCGAGCACCTGGGACGCTCGCGCACGAGGGTGCACCTGGCCCGTGCGCACCTGCTCTACGGCGAGTGGTTGCGGCGGGTGGGTCGCCGTAACGACGCGCGCGAACAGCTGCGCATCGCCTACGACATGTTGCACGGCTTCGGTGTCGACGCCTTCGCGGACAGGGCACGTCGGGAACTGCTGCTGGTGGGGGACAAGGCCACCAAGCGAAACCGTGGCGGAACCGCGCTGACCCCGCAGGAGACCCAGGTCGCCGAGCTGGCCGCGACCGGCCTGACCAACACCGAGATCGGCGCCCAGCTGTTCATCAGTGCCCACACCGTGGAATGGCACCTGGGCAACGTCTACGCCAAGCTGGGCATCCGGTCGCGCCGCCAGTTGCGGAACGTCGAATTGCGCTGAGAACGACCCGACGTCGGTCACGGTTCGGGGGGCACCCGGGCGGGCAGGCGGCGTTTGAGGCGGGCGCCCTTGAGCATCTGGATGGACAGGTTCGTCGCGGTGAGCATCGGGATGATCCCGAGGAACGTGCGTTCCGAGGGTGGGTGACCGTGCAGCTGCTCGAGGCTGCCGAACACGAAGAAGCAGCCCAGGAAGAACAGCGTGGCGGGAATGGTGAAAGCCAGCGGGTTGCCTCGGGTGGACAGGACCTGGTGTGCCAGCTCCCATTCGGCGGCGGTGAGCGGTGCGCGCGTGCGGACCTTCTGCAACACCTCGCGCTGATGGCCGATGGGGAGGGCGTCGGTGACGTAGGCGCGGGTGCGTAGTCGACGGGTGAAGGCGTAGGCGGCCCCGGCGCAGACCCAGATCATCACGAACGCGACGAGTGCACAGACGCCCCACTGCTCGGAGGTCACGACAGTGCCTGCCGGGTCCGACGGAGGGGGCGCTGTCGGATCAAGGTCGGCCACCAGAACCACGGACCGAGCAATCGCAGCAGGCACGGCACGATGAACGAGCGCACGACGAGGGTGTCCATGAGTAGTCCGATGCAGACCGTGGAGCCGACCTGACCGATCGTGCGCAAGTCACCGATGAGCATGGCCAGCATGGTGATCGCGAAGACCACGCCCGCCGAGGTGACCACCCCGCCGGTGCTGCCCAAGGCCCGGATCAGACCGGTGTTCAACCCGGCTCCGGTCTCCTCCTTGACCCGGGCTATCAGCAAGAGGTTGTAGTCCGAGCCGACCGCGACCAGGATGATGAAGGTCAACGGCAGCACCAGCCAGTGCAAGTGCAAGCCGATCAGGTGCTGCCACACCAGCACCGAGAGGCCGAAGGCGCCCGCGTAGGAGAATGCGACGGTGCCCGGAATGACCAGGGCCGCCACCAGGCTGCGGGTGAGGTACAGCATGATCAGGAAGATCAGCACGAAGGCGGCGATCGCGACGATCATCAGATCCGAGGCGGCGTAGGCCTTGATGTCCTTGTTGTTCGACGCTGCGCCGCCGACGAAGATCTTCGCGCCGGCCAACGACGTCTCCTTCAGCGCGGCCTTGATCGCCTCGGGGAACGCTTCGACGTGCTCGATACCCTCGGGTCCCATCGCGTTGCCCTCGTGGGTGACGATGAAGCGGGCCGCCTGCCCGTCGGGTGACATCATCAGCTCCATGCCGGTCTTGACGTCCTCGTTGTCGAACGCCTCACGCGGGATGTAGAAGTAGTCGTCGTTGCGGGATGCGTCGAAGTCGTTGCCCACGTTGATCAGATCCTCGTAGGTCTGCCCGGTTTGGGTGGACTGCAGGTGTGACGGTCCGTAGGAGTTGGTGACCACCCCCAGCAGCGCACGGCTGTCCCCCATCATGCGCTCCAGTTGGGTGATCATCTGCGGCAACAGTCGGTCCACGGCTTCCAGCGAGACGACGGCGTTCGCGATCTCGGCGTCGAGGGCGTCGATGCCGTCGAGCGAGTCGAACAGCGAGCGCATCGCCCAGCACGCCGGGATGCCGAAACAGTGCGGTTCCCAATAGAAGTAGCTCTTCAGCGGGCGCAAGAAGTCGTCGAGGTTGGCGATTCCCTGGTTGACGTCGTCGGTGACCTGCTTGAGGTTCTCCAGCGTCAGCACCGTCGAGTGCAGTTCTTCGGACATCCGTTGGGTCAGGTCGATGACGGTCTGGAGCACCTCGACCGAGCGTCGTTGGATCTGGGCCTGTTCCTCGGTGTTCGCATTCTGTCGTTCGGCGAACGGCAGCTGTTGGCCGCTGCCGCTGCCCTGCGTGGTGAACAGGTACGGGATCGAGGCATGTTCGAGGGGACGGCCCAGCGGGCGGGTGATGCTCTGCACCATGGCGACACCGGGTAGGCGGATGAGGCTCTTGGCAACCCGGTCCAGCGAGATGAAGTCCGCCGAATTGCGCATGTCGTGATCGCTTTCGATCATCAACATCTCGGAAAACAGCTTGCTGGAGGGGAAGTGGCGGTCCGAGGCCTGAAACCCGACGTTCGCCGACGCGTCGCGGGGTTGGTACGCGCGGTCGTCGTAGCTGACGCGGTACGTCGGCACGAATACCGCCCCGGCGAGCACCACCGCGGCACTGGCCACCAGGATGGGTTTGGGCCAGCGCACCACGCTGGTGCCGATGCGCCGGTAGGTCCGCCCCTTCGCCGGACGCAGCGGGTCGAACATGCCGAACAGGCTGCCCAGCGTCAGCAGGGCCGGACCCAGGGTCAGTGCGCCGGCGATGGTGAAGATCATGCCGATGGCGACGGCCGGACCCATGGTGTGGAAGTAGTCCAGCCGAGCCAGGCTCAGGCAGTAGCAGGCGCCGGCGATGGTCAGGCCGGATCCGATGATGATGGGGGAGACGCTGCGGTAGGCGGTGTAGTAGGCGTCCTCGCGGCTCTCCCCGGCTTGGCGGGCCTCGTGGTATCGGCCGAGCAGGAATATCCCGTAATCCGTTCCGGCGCCGAGGGTCAACGCCACCACGATGTTCACCGCGAACGACGACAGCGGGATGACGCCGAGGTGCCCGAGGGTCGCCACGACACCCTTGGCGACCAGCATCAGGATCAGCACGCTGGCCAGCGGCACCAACAGTGAGGACACCGAGCGATACACCAGCAGCAGCATGAAGACGATGAGGAAGATCGTCACGATCGTGATGTTGTTCAGGCTCGAGTTCGCGATCGACAGCGTGTCGGAGGCCAACGGCGCCGCGCCGCTGACGTAGACCTTCAACCCCGGAGGCGGGGTGTCGTGGTCGATGACGTGGCGCACCGCGGCCACCGACTCGTTCGCCTGGATCTGGCCGATGTCGCCTGCCAGCCGCAACAACACGAAAGTGGCCTTGCCGTCCACGCTTTGGGCCCCGGCTGCGGTGATCGACCGCCCCCACAGGTCCATGACGTACTGGACGTGTTCGGTGTCGGCCTCGAGTCGGTCCACCAGGTCGTCGTAGTAGCGATGATCGCCGTCGTCGAGGGGACGGTCGGCCTCGAGGACCACCATGGTGAGACTGGTCGACGTGGACTCCTGGAACTTCTCCCCGATGCGCAGCATCGCGACCTGCGACGGCGCATAGCTGGGAATCATCGAGCCCGCGAGTTCCTCGGCGACGCGTTCGACCTGGGGGATGAAGGTGTTGGTGCTGACCGCCACCAATGCCCAGAACACGATGATCGGGATGGCCAACGCTCGCACGGTGCGCGCGACGAGGGGGCGCCGGCGGCCACGAGCGCTCATGCGGACTTGACCCGGCAGGTGACGTCGGCGTCGTCGCGGGTGGCGGACTGTTCGTCGAGGACCACGCCGTCGACCAGCATGCGGCATCCCACGTCGTCACCGTCGACCTGCACGGAGATGCTTCCGGAGACGACGGTCAGCGTCGTGGTCTCGGCATGCGACCACGGCAGTTCGGTCAACGCGACGGAGTGCGGGTGGCCATTGATGTCGACGTAGCTCAACAGGCCGTCACCGTCGAGGGTGCCGAAGACCTCGTACCTCAGCTCCTTCGGTGTGAACTGTTCGGGCGCTTGCGCGCTGAGAACCGTTGGCACCGGGCCTGGTTCGGACCCTTGGTGCACCTTCCACACGCCGAGCGTGCCGAGGGTCAGCGCGATCACGGTGACGATGGCCAGCCACCCCCTTCGCAGGATCGCCGATCCCCGGGGACGGTGTCGTTCGACGTGGTGCGATGTGTTGCTCAAGTCAGTCTTCTGCCTCAGACGTTGGCGTGGCCCGTCTCGGACGCCGCAGGGCGCGAGCAGGCCGCCTGCTCGTGGGACACCACAGAAGATGCTGACCGATCGCGGCGGCCGCGTACATGCACGGACTCGCTGCGTTGACGCGACGATCACGCTGGATCGCACGGTGGGTGGTTACGTGACCGGTCCCGTGAGCGGGAGCGCGCCGGGGTCCGGCATGCCGGGGGTCACCCCGGGACGATCGCCGATGGCCGCGACGTCAGGGGTGCAGGTTCCACTGGCCGACGTCGGAGGCCAGCGCGTCGTTGACGTCGACCTCGGATCCGCCGACCAGCGGGCCGGGGTTCGATGCGGTGCTCACGATCCGCTGGTACAGCACGGCGGCGGGGTGCACCTGGTTGCCGGACCAAGCCCGGGTCTGCCACGCCCAGCGCTTGCCGGGGGTCGACGAACTGCCGATGACGCCGTCGGCGGCAGCCCACTGGCACACGTCGATGCCGCCGTAGACGCCCGTGCGTTGCACGCCGAGCACGGAGTTGATGCCGCGGAACCACGGGAGCGCCAACGTGTTCCACGTGTTGCGGTCGATGTCCTCGTCGATGCTGAAGAAGATCGGCGCGCTCTGGCCGCCGCCTGCGGCCGTGTGCAGCTGCCAGCCGGCGCGCGCGTCGGCGATCCCGCCGGCCTGGCCTCGGGTGAAGTCCGACGGGGCGGACCCGCCCGGCTTGCCGTACTGGTAGTTGCTGACGATCACCAGGCCCGCGGCGGTGAGCGACTGCGCGTAGGGCCGGGTGATGGGCTTGGCGCCGAACGAGGTGCCCGGGCGTGACATCGAGACGTAGTTGACCACGCCGGCGTGGCCTGCCGCCCGGATGTCCTGGGCGGGAATCTGGCGGGCGGCGAAGTCGATCAGCGTGGGGGCCGCCGCCGCGGCCGGCGGCGCGGTGGGGCCGAGGGCGGTGGCGCCCAGGCCGGCGAGTGCCGAGATCGCGGTGGCGTAGCGCAGGGCGTCGCGCCGGGACACGGGGCGTTCGGGCAGGTCGCGCACGGCGTGATGTTAACAATGTGGCTGCTGTGAACGGTGGAGCCCACGCGGGGGCACCGCGACGCGCTCAGGATTCCCGGTCAGGATTCCGCACGAGATCCTGGTCTGGATCCCGGTCAGGATCCGTAGTAGGCCGTGACCGCGTCGCCCTTGCCGATGGGCGTTCCCGCAGGCGGATCCTGGCGCACCACCCGGTGCTTGTCGCCGTCCTGCGCGCCCGGGACGTCCCCTCCGTTGAGGAACGGCCCGGTGTGCCCCAGTCCGTTCAGCAGGTTGAGCGCGTCGGCGTAGAACATCCCGAGCAGCGAGGGCGTCACGATCTGGTTGCCCAGCGACACGCGAAGCTGCACCACCTGGTCCACCGCGGTTTCCTGGCCGGCGGGCGGGTCGGTGCCGATGACGCGCCCTGCGGGCAGCGTGCTGTCGGTCTGGACGGGAACGACGTTGGTGAAGCCTGCCGCGGTCAGCACCGTTCTCGCGGAGTCGGCCGTCTGGCCGTCGACGTTGGGCACCGGCACGTCCTGCGGGCCCGCGCCCACCACGACCGTGATGGGTACCGTCGTCGCGACCTTGGCGCCCGCGGGCGGCAGGGTCATGGTGACCAGGCCCTTCTGCTCGGGGGTCGAGGCGCCGGGCGTCTGGCGGACGGTGCCGAAGCCGTTGGCCTTCAGCGTCGCGACGGCCGCGTCGGCGTTGGTTCCCGAGACGTCGGGGACCGCGACGTCGCCGGGACCGGAGGACACCACGATGGTGACGGTCGCGTCGTCGGCCACCTCCGTGTCCGCAGCCGGGTCGGTGCGGGCGACCCGGCCCGCGGACACGTCGGGGTCGCTGGCCTCGTCGCGGGCCGTCGACAGGCCGAGTGTCCGGAGCTTCGCCGCGGCCTCGTCGTAGGACAGGTCGCGGACGTTGGGCACCCGGACGTCGCCGGTCGCGGCGTTGATGCCGATGACGAGGGCGCTCACCAGTGCGATGACGGCCGCCACCGCGCCTGCGGCGAGCCAGCGCCGGCGACGGCCGGGGGAGGTGGCGGCCACGGGGGCCAGGGGGGTGGTGGCCGTGGGGGCGCCGTCGCCGCCGCCGCGGATGCGGTCGACGTCGTCGCGGTCCCGGATGTGGTGGCCGACGTCGCCGTCGTGGTCGTCGCCGCCGAGGTGGTCGCCGCCGTGGTCGTCGCCGAGGTGGTCACCGGGGTGCGGGGCCGCCTGCGGCGCCGCACCTGCCCGCACGCGCAGCAGATCGGCGCGCATCTCCTCGGCGCTCTGATAGCGGGATTCGGGCTTCTTCGCCAACGCCTTGAGGACGACGGCGTCGACGTCCGGGCCGACGGCGGCGCGCCGGGCGGATGGCGGGGACGGCTTCTGGCGGACGTGCTGGTAGGCCACGGCGACGGGCGTGTCACCGAGGAACGGCGACTTGCCGGTGAGCAGTTCGTACAGCACGCAGCCCAACGCGTACACGTCGGAGCGGGCATCGGCCTTGGCCCCCGTCGCCTGTTCGGGGGACAGGTAGTTCGCGGTGCCCACGACGGCGGCGGTCTGGGTGAGGCGGCCGCCGGTGTCGCCGAGGGTGCGGGCGATGCCGAAGTCCATCACCTTCACGACCCCCGACGCGGACACCATGATGTTGGCCGGCTTGACGTCGCGGTGCACGATGCCGTGGCGATGGCTGAAGTCGAGGGCCTCGCAGGCGTCGGCGACGATGCCGAGGGCCTGGCCGACGTCGACGGGTCCGGCGTCGCGCAGCATGTCGCGCAGCGTGCGGCCGGCGACGTACTCCATGACGATGTAGGGCACCGGTCCGTCGGCGGTGTTCGCCTCACCGGTGTCGTGGATGGCGACGATCGACGGGTGGTTCAGCGCCGCGGTGTGCTGGGCCTCGCGGCGGAAGCGCAGGTAGGCCACGGGATCGCGGGCCAGTTCCAGACGCAGCAGCTTGACCGCCACGTCACGGTTCAGGCGCAGGTCACGGGCGCGATGCACCTCGGACATGCCGCCGATTCCGAGCACCTCGCCGAGGTCGTAGCGATCGGACAGCGGCTCCCCACTCGTCACCTCGTCACCCGCGCTACCGACACGGGGGCATTATCCACCGCCGCACCGACCGCGCGTCCGGCGTGCCGCCGGACGGCTAGGTTCGCAGGTATGGCCCTCTCACCCGACATCGTCGGCATGACCTACGTCTACCCCGACTACTTCGAGGTGGAGCGCGAGAAGATCCGTGAGTACGCCGCCGCGGTGAAGCACGAGGATGCCGCGTACTTCGAGGAGGAGGCGGCCCGCGCGCTCGGGCACGACGCCATCCTGGCCCCGTTGACGTTCATCGCCATCTTCGGGCTCAAGGCGCAACTGGCGTTCTTCGAGCACGCCGGCATCCCGATCGCCGAGGAGAAGCTCGTCCAAGCCGAACAGGGGTTGACGATGATGCGCCCCGTCAAGGCCGGCGACCGGCTGTACTGCCACATCCGCCTCGACTCGCTGCGTCAGGCGTTCGGCGCCGACGTGCTGACGATTCGCAGTCGGATCGTCAACCAGCACGGCGAAACGGTGCAGGAGGACTACACCACCATGGCGGGCCGCAGCGAGGAGTAGACCCCGCGCCCGACCCCCTCGCGGCGGGTGTTGTGCACACCCGCGCCGTGTCGTACCGTCAACCTACTTGATTAGCCTCGCTACGGGACTGTTCGCCGTCGAGCCTGTCGCCGCTGATGGAAGGTGCACGGATGCAGCGGGTTTCGACCAGTGGGCGGTTCTCGACCGCCGCGGTGCCCGGTCTCATCCGTCGGTTCTCGGTCCTCATCGCCCTGTTCTGGCTCCTGCTGGCGGTGCTGACCAACGTCTTCGTGCCGCAGCTGGAGACGGTCGCCGAGGCGCACAACGTCTCGCTGAGCCCGCAGGACGCGCCCTCGCTGCTGGCCAGCAAGCAGATCGGCAAGGTGTTCGACGAGTTCGACTCGGACAGTTCGGCGATGATCGTCCTCGAGGGCGACGAGCCCCTCGGCGCCGACGCCCATCACTACTACGACGGCCTGGTGAAGAAGCTCGAAGCCGACACCGCGCACGTCCAGCACGTGCAGGACTTCTGGGGCGACCCGCTGACGGCGGCGGGCTCACAGAGCCAGGACGGCAAGGCGGCCCTGGTCCAGCTGTACCTCGCGGGCAACCAGGGGGAGTCGCTGGCCAACGAATCCGTGGACTCGGTGCGCCGCATCGTCGCGGACAATCCGCCCCCGCCCGGTGTGCACGCCTACGTCACCGGCGCCGCGCCCCTGGTCACCGACCAGTTCGAGGTGGGCAGGCAGGGCACGCTCAAGACCACGCTGATCACCATCGGCGTCATCGCGGTGATGTTGTTCGCGCTGTATCGCAGGCTCACCACGGTGTTCTTCGTGATCTTCACGGTGATGATCGAGCTGACCGCCTCCCGCGGCGTCGTCGCCGTGTTGGCGAACGCCGGCATCATCGAGCTGTCGACCTATTCGACGAACCTGCTGACGCTGCTGGTGATCGCCGCGGGCACCGATTACGCCATCTTCATCCTCGGCCGGTTCCACGAGGCGCGGTACGCGGGGCAGGACCGCGTCGCGGCGTTCACCACCACCTATCGCGGCACCGCCCACATCATCCTGGGGTCGGGCGTCACCATCGCCGGCGCCGTGCTGTGCCTGACCTTCTGCCGGCTGCCGTACTTCAACAGCCTGGGCGTGCCCGCGGGCATCGGCGTCCTGGTCGCCGTGATCGCGGCGCTGACCCTGGCGCCGGCACTGCTGCTGATCGGCAGGCACTTCGGCCTGTTCGAGCCCGCGCGGCCGATGCGGACGCGGGGCTGGCGGCGCATCGGCACGGCGATCGTGCGCTGGCCCGCGCCGATCCTCGTCGCGACGGTGGCGATCGCGCTCATCGGTCTGCTCTCGCTGCCCGCCTACGAGACGAGTTACGACGCGCGGCCCTACCTGCCGGCGACGGCGCCCGCCAACGTCGGGTACACCGCGGCGGAGCGCCACTTCACCCAGGCGCGGCTGAACCCGGAGCTGCTGATGCTCGAGGCCGACCACGACCTGCGCAATCCGACGGACATGATCTTGCTGGAGCGGGTCGCCAAGGCCGTCTTCCACACCGACGGCATCGCGCTGGTCCAGTCGATCACGCGGCCCCTCGGCACGCCGTTGGAGCACTCGTCGATCCCGTTCCAGATCAGCGCGGGCAGTGCCTCGCAGCTCAACAACCTCCCCTTTCAGCAGGCGCGCGGCGCCGATCTGCTCAAGCAGGTGGCGGTCATCAACGACTCGATCAACCTGCTGCGGCAACAGTTCGCGCTGCAGCAGCAGTCGGCGGCGATCACCGACGAACAAGCCAAGGCGTTCGCCGACACCGTCGCCACCGCGCAGACGCTGCGCGACGAGATCGCGGACTTCGACGACTTCTTCCGGCCGCTGCGCAGCTACTTCTACTGGGAACCGCATTGTTTCGACATCCCGGCCTGCCATGCGCTGCGCTCGCTGTTCGACGCCCTCGACGGCATCGACGCCCTCACCGACCAGTTGGCGAGCGTGGCGGGCAGCATCGCCCAACTCGACGCGCTGCAGCCCAAACTGCTGGCCGTGATCCCGCCGCAGATCGCCGATCAGCAGACCAATCGCGACCTGACGCTGACCAACTATGCGACCACGTCCGGTATCGACGATCAGACGCAGGCGGCGCTGCGGAACGCGACGGCGCTGGGCCAGGCGTTCGACGCCTCCCAGACCGACGACTCGTTCTACCTGCCTCCAGAGGCGTTCACCAACCCCGAGTTCCAGCGCGGCTTGAAGCTGTTCCTGTCACCGGACGGGCGGGCCGCCCGCATGATCATCACCCACGACGGGGATCCCGCGACGCCCGAGGGGATCTCGCACATCGACGCCATCCGGCATGCGGCCCAGGGGGCGATCAAGGGCACGCCCCTGGCGGGGTCGAAGATCTTCATCGCCGGAACCGCGGCCACCTACAAGGACATCCAGGACGGCGCCACGTACGACCTGATGATCGCCGGGATCGCGGCGCTGACGCTGATCCTGCTCGTCATGATGTTCATCACCCGCAGCATCGTCGCGGCGATCGTCATCGTGGGCACCGTCGCGTTGTCGCTCGGGGCGTCCTTCGGGCTGTCGGTGCTCATCTGGCAGGACCTGTTGGGCATCGAGCTGTTCTGGATCGTGTTGGCGCTGGCCATCATCCTGCTGTTGGCGGTCGGCTCGGACTACAACTTGCTGTTGATCTCCCGGTTCCAGGAGGAGATCCATGCCGGGCTGAAGACCGGCATCATCCGGGCGATGGCCGGGTCTGGGGCGGTGGTGACGGCGGCGGGGCTGGTGTTCGCGGCCACCATGGCGTCGTTCATCTTCGCGGATCTGCGGATCCTCGGGCAGATCGGCACCACGATCGCGCTGGGTCTGCTGTTCGACACGTTGATCGTGCGATCGTTCATGACGCCTGCGGTGGCGGCGCTGCTGGGCCGGTGGTTCTGGTGGCCCCTGAACGTGCGCCGCCGCCCGTCAGGCGGGTACCGCGACGTCGTGCCGGGTGCGGGGCAACCGGTCGCGCAACACGGCGACCCGGCGTAGCTGGTTGGCGATGTTCATCGACGTCAGCATCGGGATGCCCCCGATGAACGTCCGGAACGACGGGTGCCCGCCGTCGAGGTGCAGCATGAACAGGCACCCGACCACGTAGAAGAAGCCGGTGGTGAACAGTGCCGCCGGGATGGCGTACGCCAGCGGTGCCCGGGCGTCGTCGACGAGTTCTCGGGCGTAGTCCGCCTCCTCGGCGGTCAGCGGCTCGCGCTTGCGCACCTTGGCCAGCACGGCCTTGTGCGCGCCCACCTGCTCGCCCATGGGGTGCGACCCGCGCCGCTCCAGTCGGGTGACGTAGCGGAACACGCAGGCGCCGAAGAACAATTCGGCGACAGCGGCAATGATCGTCAACACGCCCCAGGGACCGAGATCCATTCCCGAAAGGTTACCCTAGCTAACCGTCTCTGCGGAGGCTCGTGGGAAGCCGACGGGTTCGGCGGCGCACGCGCGCTTGGGCGCTGGCCGACGGCCCCCGCGACGCGGCGGCAGCCGCACCGCCGCCTGGTCGTCGCGGTCTGAGTATCGTGGCCGACGTGGCCTTCAGCAGCGTGCGATTCGATCATCTGGACCCCGCCGTCGGCGAGCCCACGTTCGACGATCCGGTGCGACACCGCGAGCATCTGCTGGGCCGGCTGGCGCTGGCCTACCGCGTGCTGGGCGCGCTGAACTGGGGCCTGCTGGGCGACGGCCACGTCTCGGCGCGCGACCCCGAGCAGCCCGACCACTTTTGGCTGGCCCGGTACGGCGTGCCGTTTCGCCACGTCACGGTCGACGACCTCGTGCTGGTGGCCCCCGATGGTTCGGTGGTCGGGGGCGGCCACGTCAACGACGCGGCGTATTACATCCATGCGCCCATCCACGACGCGCGCCCGGAGGTGGTGTCGGCCGTGCACACGCACACGCCCTACGGCACGCCCTTCTCGGCGACGGTGACCGAGCTGGCACCGATCTCCCAGGAGGCCTGCGCGTTCTTCGAGGACCACGCGATCTTCGACGACGAGGAGGTGCAGGTGCTCTCGACCGATGGCGGCAAGCGCATCGCGGTGGCGCTGGCCGACAACCGGGGGGTCATCCTGCGCAATCACGGCCTGCTCACGGTGGGTCGCTCGGTCGACTCGGCCGTCGGCTTCTTCCTGCTGATGGAGCGCTGCGCCGAGGTGCAGCTCAAGGCGGGGGCCGGCCACCCGATCAGCGCCGAGTCCGCCCGCCGCGCCAAGGCCACCTACGACGAGGTGGCGGCCTGGCACGCGTTCCAGTGGGCGCTGCGCACCCACGTCCCCGACACCAGCGTGGTGCAGCCGACGGGCTGACGTCGGAGGGAGTTGTCGGTGGCCGCTGCTTGACTGTGACCACCGACGTACGAAGGGGTTTCGATGACCACTCCCGTGATGGCGATCGAGCGGCATCCGGCCGGGTATGACTGGCGCGCGCGGTTCGGCGACGTCGACCTGGTGCTGCGCTACGAGGACGGCGCGGCGTTCGCGGCGCGCACCGACGATGCCTATTGGATCGTCGTCGACGAGAGCCCGTTGGCGGCTCGACTGGATCCGGTACGCGGTGCCGCGACCATCGCGACGCTGGTGTCCTGCACCCGCTACGACGACCGGCTGCGCTGGCAGGCCGCCATCGACGGCTACCGCAGGCGCGCGCGCTGGGCGCCCTGACCGAGGATGCCTCGCGCGGTGTCGACGAGGGTGTCCTCGATGGGGCGGGGTCGCCAGCCCAGAACCTCGGTCGCCGTGGTGGTGACGAGCCGTTTGGGCGGCCCCAGCAGGCCGACGAACGCCTCGAGTTCGGGTGTCTCCGTGGTGGCCTGACGCACCAGGTCGTCGTCGATCGTCTCGACGGGGACGTGCGCGGCCGCGGCGCCCAGCCGCGAGCGCAGGACGTCGGCGATCCACGGCAGCGTGACGGGCTGGCCGGCCGCCGCCAGGAACCGCCGGCCTGCCGCGGCGTCGTGGACCATGGCGGTGCGCAGCAGCGCGGCGACGTCGCGCACGTCGACCACCGCGAAGGACGCGTGCGGAAGCACCGCGGGCCTCCCTTCGAGGAGGTTCGCGATGATGCCGACCGACGTTCCGTGGTCGGCGCCCAACGCGGGCCCGAAGATGCCCACGGGGTTGACCACGGCGATCTCGGGGGCGTCGGGATGGTGCTCGCAGAAGTCCCAGACCGCGCGCTCGGCAAGCGTTTTCGACCGCACGTAGGGTCCCACCTCGTCGGTGGGATCGGTCCAGTCGGTTTCGTCGTACGGTGTGCCGTCGGGCTTGGGGCTGTAGCCGATCGCGGCGAACGACGACGTGAACACGACGCGCCGCACGCCCGCCTGCCGCGCGGCGGCCAACACCCGCACGGTGCCGTCGACGGCGGGGCGGATCACCTCGTCTTCGTCGCGTGGCTGGCGGGCCGGAAACGGCGAGGCGACGTGTTGCACGTAGGTGCACCCCTGCATCGCGAGGTCCCAGCCCTCGTCGCTGGTGAGGTCGGCGGCGACCACCTCCAGGCCGGTGTCGTCGATTCCGTTGGCGCGCAGACCCTCTCGGATCGCGCCGGCGCGGTCGAGAGAGCGGACGGTGGCGCGCACCGCGTGCCCGTCGCCCAGCAGCGTCGCGATGAGACGTCCGGCGAGATATCCCGTCCCGCCGGTCACCAGGACGTCGGCGGCCGTCACTGACGGGCCAGCCAGCTGGCGAGCCTGGTCGGCGCGAGTTCCGCGTCGTCGCCGGTGACCAGGCTGGTGCGCTGCACGGGCGTGCCGAAGTACGTCGCCGCGGGGTCGACCACGACGGGCAGCTCGCGACCCTGGTGCGACAGCACGGTGCGGGCCATCTCGGCGAACGTCATCTTCTCGGGTCCGCCGAGGTCGTGCACGCCGTTGCGGGCCGGTCCGGTGGCCACGCGGGCGAGGACGCCGGCGACGTCGGCCGAGGCGATCGGTTGGATCAACGCATCGGGGGCCCGCACCTCGCCGTCGCCGACGAGCGATTCGGCGATGCCCGCGGTGAACTCGTGGAACTGGGTGGCGCGCACGATGCTGTACGGCACGGTCGACGACGCGGCCACGTCCTCCTGGACGGTCTTGCCCCGGAGGTAACCGTTGCCCGTGAGTCCGTCCACTCCGACGATCGACAGCAGCACGTAGTGCGCCACCCCCGCCTCCCGCGCCGCGGACAGCACGTTGGTGGCCGATGTGGTGAAGAACTCCAGGGCGGGATCGTCCTCCAAGGTGGGTGAGTTCAGCACGTCGATCACGGCGTCGGCGCCGGCCATCGCATCCGCGAGCCCGGCTCCGGTGGACACGTCGACACCCGACGAGCGCGACGCGGCCGTCACCCGGTGGCCGGCTGCGGTGAGCAGGTCGACGACCTGGGCGCCGATCATGCCCGTCGCGCCGAGGACGGTGATGGACTGGTGCGAACTCATGGCTTCCCCTAGGTCGTCGAGGCGATGTGCTGCACCCATTCAAGCGGCCCGGACGGGTTGCGGGCCCCCGGAAACCCCGTGGTTTCGTTCAGCGCGCCGGATCGCCCTGCCAGGCGAAGCTGTTGACGTACTTGCCCATGTCGAGGGCGATCTGGAGGTTGGCCGCCGACGGCTTGCCGGAACCGAAGTCGGGACCGAAGGCGTGATAGGGGCCCAGCGCGGCGGCCACCAGCGCGAGGTCGTTCTTCACGGCCACCATGATCAACACGCGCATCCGCGTGTAGCTCGAGTTCGCACCCTGCGGCCAGCAGTCGAGCGCCATGCCGAAGCCGGGTTGGTAGCCCACCATGGTGTTGGGGATCTCGTAGGCGGTCTTGAAGTCCGGGATCGACGTGCGCACCAGTTGGTAGGCGATGTCACGCGGGGCGCGGCCCCGGGCGGGTTCGCTGACCAGTTGCAGCGTGCCGCCGTCACCGGCGACCAGTTCGGCGGTGATGCCGTTGGCCTTCTGCGAGACCCGGTAGGCCGATCCGGGGGCGGGATAGGCCACCGAGAACGACCCGTCGGGCGCCGTGAACCGCGGGTTGATCATGACGGGCTCGCCAATGGGAGGCGTTCCGCAGTCCGGCGGGCAGACGTAGCGGGCCGACGGCTTCTCGATCGCCCCCGACAGTCCGACCAGCCCCGCCGCGACCACGGCGATGGCCAGGACCCACACGACCACCAGGTGGCGGTGCGAGGTCTTGGGACGCTGGGCCACCTCGTAGGTGCCCGCGTACCGCGAGAACCCTGGGGCGACGCTCGTCATCGTCGTCGTCATGGGGTGTCCGGCTCCGGGTCGATCCGCACCGGCCGGGACTCCCGCCGGGCTTGGCGCGACGTGCGGGAGGCGGCCCGCATGGCCGCACCGCACGCGACGCAGAACGCCATGTCCGGCACCACGTGCCCGCAGAACGGGCAGTGGATGGGTGCGTCCTCGTCGACCTCGTCGTGCTCCTGGTGGATGAGCGCCAGGTGCAGACCCACCCGCAACGCGAGCAGGGCGATCGCGGAGATGAGCAGGTGCACGGCCAGCTGGACGTACTGCGGCACCTGCGCGACGTCGATCAGACCGAGGCCCGCGTAGATGCCGATGACGGCCACGCCCATCACCACCAGGGCCAGCCGCACGTAGTTGCGGCCGTGCTGCTTCTTGTTGGCGGGGCGGGTGAACCACAGTGCGGTGCCGATGAGGCCGCCGACGCACGCAGCGGTCAGCGGCACCGCGATGCCCCGGATGCCCGCCTCGACCATGAGACCGTTCATCGGCCGCGAGCGGGCCACCATGCCCGCGCCGAACTGCGGGGCCAGCCGTGTGAGCGTCGCGGCGGCCGTGAACATCAGTGCGCCCAGGGCGCCGAGGCCGAAGCCGTCCATCGCCTCACGCGGGCCGGGCCGTACCAACCGGACGATCACGGCGGGTGCGAGCATCAGCAGCATGCCGCCGAGGGGGACGCCCAGTCCCTCGCGGATCACCCGCGAGGCGGCGATCCCGGCGCCCAGGGGCACGTCGTAGGCGTTGGCGACCATCTCTCCGGTGAGCAGCACCCAACCGACGCCGATGCCGATGCCCAGTGCCGCGGTGATCACCAGTGTGGCCGAGGGGATGTCCCGGTGCGCGTCGGCCTCTTGCAGGTAGATCAGGAACAGCAGCGGCAGTCCGAGGGCGGCGACGGTGACCAGGGCGGCGGGGAGCCGGAAGAACGTCGCCGCCAGCAGCGTGAGGAACAGCAGGGTCAGCCCGATGAGGAACGGCGTCCTGGACGTCGGCGACAGCTGGGGGAACAGCGAGCTGGCGATGTTGGGCTTGAGCAGGTGCTCGCCGGGGGAGGCGCTGAACGCCTTCATGCGCAACCACTTCGGGCCCTCGTGCTCGTGCTGGTCCAGGTGATCCCCGCACCAGCCGCAGAAGTTGCCTGCGGGGACGTCCATCTGGCAGACGTCGCATTCCATCCGCGGTCCCCGGTCGGCGGTGTCGGTGCCCGTGTCGTCTGTGGTCATCGCGTGCTTCTTCTGTTCGTGCGCAGTCGGTTCGGGTGTGGGGTCACGGCAGGACCCGCTGGAGGACCAGGATGTCCCTGGCCAGGTTGTCGACGTCGGGGGTGCCCAGCCCGGTCACCAGGTCGTAACCGGGCCCGGAGGTGTCCACGGCGTTGCCGCCGAGGCGGACGTCCCGGAACGCCGGCAGGGGCGCGCCGCGCGCGATGCGGTAGAGCAGGGGGTTCATCTCACCCATCGCGGTGCCGCCGTTCGCGATCAGGAACTGGTTCATGACGGCTGCCATCCCCGCCCAGAGGGGTGCCGACTGCGACGTGCCGCCGCCGACCACCACGTCACCGTTGAGCACGATCTTCACCCCGGTGAAGGGGTCGGCGACCGCGGCGACGTCGGGTGTCATGCGCATGCCGTTGCTGCGTTCGGGCGCAACGGATCCCGACACCCCCTCCTGATAGGCGGGGGTGGGGAACAGGGCCGAGACGCCGCCGCCGGTGCCCTGGGTCAGCGGCACGTCGAACCAGGCCTGCTCGGCCAGCCAGCGGCCGTCGGCGGCGGTGGACAGGGTGGTCCCTCCGACGCTCGTCATCTCGGGCAGCGAGGCCACCGAGTCCAAGCCGACGTCGCTGTCCCCGGGGGGCGAGTCCCAGTCGTCGCCCCCGCGGCACTCCAGCCCGGCGAGGTCGCCGCTGGCGTTGAAGGAGCTGGTGCCGTTGGCGTGGGCGGCGGCCAGCGCCGAACGCACCGGCGCGAGATCGGCGGCCGTCAGCAGCTTGTCGCAGCCCCATCCGATGGAGAAGCTCCACACCGCGCCGGGGAACCTCCTGTCGGTGTCCTCCAGCATCTGGGCGATCTTGACGTAACCGCCCTCGCCCTCCACCGTCGGGCGGGCGTTGACCACCACCTTGGTGGCGGCAGGCGCCACGGCATGGGCCACCTCGAGGTCCATCGTCAGCTCGCCGCGGGCGTTGCCGGGCATGCCGCCCACCACGACGGGGGTGAACCGAGGGAGGCCGAAGGTGTCGGCGAACGTGTCGAGGTCGGACTGTTCGAAGCCGTCGAACGCGAAGATCACGACGGTCTGCCCGGCCCCGGTGAACCCGGCGCGGGTCAGCGGGGTCACGTTGTAGGTGTTGAGCAGACCGGCCGGGTCCAGACCGCGATCGGGCACGTCGAGGGGCAGCTCGTGGGGGCGGGACGTGTGGTGCGGGGTGTAGCTGAGGATGCGGCCCAGCTCGGTGACCTCGGAGCCGGTGGTGGGCGGCACCAGGGGTTGCTGCGGGGAGGCGTAGAACTCCTGGCCGCGCTTGCCGCGGTAGTCGTGTACGTCGACGTCGAAGGCGGCGGAGACCGCCTCGGGTCGACCTTCGAGTACCGCCCAGTCGTCGCCGGGACGCCACTGTACGGCGAGGCCGTGGGTGTGGGCCCAGGAGATGAGCGCGTCCGGCCGCCGGGTGGTGCTCAGGGAGGCGGTGAGTTGGACGTGGTCGCCGCGCGCGGGACCGAGGTCCGTCGAGGCGGCCAGCAGCAGCGCGAAGGGTCCGTCGATGACGCGTGGTCCGTCGAGGGTGGGGGCGCCCCGGATGTCGGCGGCCAGGAGCAGCACGACGAGGGTGATCGCCGCCAGGACTCGGCGTTCTCGGTGAGAACGCCGACCCGACGCGGCGAGGGCCGGTTCTGCGATGGCCGGTTCTGGAGTGGGCAATGGCATCAGGGCCACTGGGTTGGTGCGGTGACTGCGGTGACGGTGCCCCGGGAGTCGCGAGGACTCCCGGGGTTCACCGACGTCAGTTGTCGCCGGGGATCGCGGTCGGAGCCGGCGGGGCCTTCACCGGGGGCGTGAACAGGTTGCCGCCGGTGGGGTTGATCGACTTCTCGGTGGGCGACACCGGGGGAGCCGTCGTGGTCGTCGTGGTGGTCGTCGAGGTTTCGGGGGCCTTCTCCTCGCTGGAGCCGCAGGCCGCGGTGAGTCCGATCATCGCGACGATTGCGGTGCCGCCCACGGCTGCCGCGACGCGACGGGCCAGACGATTCGACATCATGGTCTTCGTTCCTTAACTATCCCCGAGTAGCCAATACGTGATCTTCGGCAGATCGCTGAACGATCCCGCACGTCCCGTCGTGAACTGGAGAACTCGGGGTCGCACACCAGTCCCTCCCGAAGTGGTTCTGGTGATCAAAACTCTATCCCACCACGCCATACGGCGCACAGTCATCGCACAGCTTCGCGCTCTGGGTGGCGTCGCCCTCGGCCGCGGTCGCGCTTGACGATTGTCGGAGGGCGCGTGTTTACTCAAGACATCGAACACACGTTCGATGAGGCGTGTGGTGCGAATGGTGTGGGAGGTGCTCTCGTGGCAACCGTGGCAAGCCTGCGTTCACTTCCCCAAAACCGTGCTGAACAGGTAGAACAGCTGCGCCGCAAGATAGCGGCGATGTCCGGCAAGGGTACCGCCAGGACGGCGTCGCCGCAGGCGGCACCCTTGGCGCGACGGGCGCTCCTCCCTGACTCGGAAAGTTTGCTGCCGGTCCCGGAATCGGTGTCCGATCTGCTGGTGGAGCCGTTGCCGAAGGGGACGGTGGCGGTGGTCTCGGGCGCGCGCTCGCTGCTGCTCGGCATGGTCGCGGCCGTGACGGCGGCCGGCGGGCATGCCGCCATCGTCGGCATGCCCGACGTCGGGCTGCTGGCAGCCGTCGAGATGGGGGCCGACCTGAGCCGTCTCGCGGTGATCCCGGACCCGGGCGTCGACGCCGTCGAGGTGACCGCCGTCCTGATGGACGGCCTGGACCTGGTAGTGCTGAGCCTGGGTGGGCGGACGGTGGCGCCCACCCGCGCGCGGGCGGTGACGGCGCGGGCACGCCAGCGCCAGTGCACGCTGCTGGTGACCGGTGGCGACTGGCCGGGTGCGGCGGCCAGGTTGGACGCCCGGGTCAGCGGTTACGAGATCACCGGCGCGGGTTCCGGACCTCCGGTGCCCGGGTGTGGGCGCATCGGCCAGGTGCGGTTGGCCATGCGGGGCCGCGGCAGGGCGGGCGGCCCCGTGCGCGCCGTGGGGGGTTGAGGTGCCCGGCAGTGCTGGTGCCCGCCGGAGCGGTGAGGCCCGGGTGCTCGCCATCTGGTGCATGGACTGGCCCGCCGTGGCGGCGGCCGCGGCGGCAGGCCTGCCGCCCACCGCGCCGGTG
>NZ_JBYVYK010000037.1:0-43470 GCF_058148405.1 Mycobacterium sp. DHQP2018-32-09
CGGCGGAGGCGGTAGCGGCGCCACCCGAGGTCCGGACGCGGCAGCCGGTGGCACGACCGGAGCCGGCTCGGGCTGCGACACCGGTTCCGGCGGCGGAGGTGCAGCGGGCACCGCAGGCTCGGCGGCCACCGCGGGCTCGGCGGGCTCGGCGGGCTCGGCGGTGGGCACGGGAGGCGCGGCGTCCGGCTCGGGTTCGGACTGGGGGGCGGCCTGGCTCTTGCGCGCGAACTGCCGCGCCGGCGGCGGCGCAGGCTCACTGGACCTGGCAGGCCCGGCCTCACCCACCGGCACCGACACGTCCAGTCGCGTCTCGAGACGTTCGATGCGTTGCAGCAGCGCCGACTCGGTGTCGCTGGCCGACGGCAGCAGCAGCCGGGAGCACACCACCTCGAGCAGCAGCCGCGGGGCGGTGGCGCCCCGCATCTCCCCCAGGCCGGCGTGCACCACCTCGGCGTAGCGGGTCAGCGTGCCCGGCCCCAGCCGGGTGGCCTGGTTGCGCATGCGTTCCATGACGTCGGCGGCAGCGTCGACGACACCGCGTGCGGCAGCGTCGGGAACGGCCTGCAGCACGATCAGGTCGCGGAACCGCTCGAGCAGGTCGGTGGCGAAGCGCCGCGGATCGTGTCCGGCGTCGATGACGCCTTCGACGGCACCGAACAGTGCCGCAGCATCCCCGGCGGCCAGTGCGTCGACCGCGTCGTCGATGAGCGCGAGGTCGGTGGCGCCGAGCAGCGACACGGCACGCGCGTACGTGACCCGGTTTCCGTCGGCCCCGGCGAGCAGCTGGTCGAGTACCGAGAGGGTGTCACGCGGCGAGCCGCCGCCCGCGCGGATCACCAAGGGGTACACCGCGTCCTCGACGACGACGTCTTCCTGCGCGCAGATGCGCTCGACGAGCGCGCGCATGGTCTTGGGGGCCAGCAGCCGGAACGGGTAGTGGTGGGTTCGCGACCGGATGGTGGGCAACACCTTCTCCGGCTCGGTGGTGGCGAAGACGAAGATCAGATGCTCGGGCGGCTCCTCGACGATCTTGAGCAGCGCGTTGAAGCCGGCCGTGGTGACCATGTGCGCCTCGTCGATGATGAAGATGCGGTACCGCGACTGCGCCGGCGCGTAGAACGCGCGGTCGCGGAGTTCGCGGGTGTCGTCGACGCCGCCGTGGCTGGCCGCGTCGAGTTCGGTGACGTCGACGTTGCCCGGCCCGTTGGGCGCCAACGCGACGCAGGAGTCACAGACCCCGCACGGGGTGGGCGTCGGCCCCTGCACGCAGTTGAGCGATCGCGCCATGATGCGCGCCGACGACGTCTTGCCGCACCCGCGTGGTCCCGAGAACAGGTACGCGTGGTTGATCCGGCCCGACGACAGTGCGTTCGACAGCGGCTCGGTGACGTGTTCCTGGCCGACGACTTCGGCGAACGTCGACGGTCGGTACTTGCGGTAGAGAGCCACGGAAGCAGGCTACCCACACATCCCGACCGGCTTCAGCGCCAGCCGTGGCGACCAGACGGCGTGCGTCGGCACCTGCGCCGCGCCCGCGAGGAGGCCGCGGGGATTCCCGCGTCGACATCGTCTGATCCCGCATCCCCCTGCGCGCGGCCCGACCCCGATCGTCAGGCAGGGCGGTGCTCGTCGCGGGCCAGCAGCGCCTCGGTGGCCGCCAGCAACGCGCACGTCGCCAGACCGTCGATGGCGACCCGCAGGTCCTCCTGCGACGGGAACGTGGGGGCGATGCGAATGTTCTTGTCTTCGGGATCTTTTCGATACGGGAAGGCCGACCCGGCCTCGGTCACCGCGATGCCCGCGTCCTTGGCGAGGGCCACGGTCTTCTTGGCGGTCCCGGGCAGCACGTCCATGCTCACGAAGTAGCCGCCCTTGGGGTCGGTCCACGAGGCGATCTTCGACTCGCCCAACCGGTCTTCGAGGATCTCCGCCACGATCTTGAACTTGGGCGCGATGAGTTCCTGGTGGCGACGCATGTGCAGGCGGACGCCGTCGGCGTCGCGGAAGAAGCGCACGTGGCGCAACTGGTTGACCTTGTCCGGCCCGATCGACTTCTTGCCGGCGTGCTGCAGGTACCACGCGATGTTCCCCAGCGATCCGCCCAGGAAGCTGACCCCGGCACCGGCGAAGGTGATCTTCGACGTCGACGCGAACACCAGCGGCCGGTTGGGGTTGCCCGCGGCCTCGGCCAGGCCCAGCACGTCGACCTGGCGCTCGAACTCGTGCGTGAGGGTGTGCACGGCGTACGCGTTGTCCCAGAACAGCCGGAAGTCGGCGGCCGCGGTCCGCATCTGCACCAGCCGGCGCACCGTCTCCCAGGAGAAGGTGACGCCGGTCGGGTTCGAGAAGACCGGCACGCACCACATGCCCTTGATCGCCGGGTCGGCGGCCACCAACTCCTCGATGAGGTCGACGTCCGGGCCGTCGTCGCGCATCGGCACCGGCACCATCTCGATGCCGTAGGTCTCGGTGATCGCGAAGTGCCGGTCGTACCCGGGCGCCGGGCACAAGAACTTGACCTTCGGCTCGTCGCGCCACGGCTTCGGCGCGTCGACGCCGCCGTGCAGCAGAGAGAAGACGATGACGTCGTGCATCATCTCGAGGCTGGAGTTGTTGCCCGCGACGAGGTTGGGCACGGGAATGCCGAGCAACTCGCCGAAGATCGCGCGCAGTTCCGGCAGGCCGTGCAGGCCGCCGTAGTTGCGGGTGTCGGTGCCCGACCCGTCGCGGTAGGACCCCGGCCCGGTGCCCGGCAGCTCGAGCATCGGGTTCGACAAGTCCAGCTGCTCGGGCGACGGCTTGCCGCGCGTCAGGTCCAACGTCAGCTTCTTGGCCTGCAGCTCGGCATAGTTGCGGCGCTGCAGCTCGTGCTGCGCCTGCAGTTCGTCACGGCCAAGGGACTCAAACGACACGGCGGGCCTCTACTCGGTCGGCTCGGCAAAGCCGGGAACATGAAGGGGACCCCGCGCACCCGCCAGAGCCCATTGACCCTTGCTGCCTTCCGGCCCTGGGGGAGTTCACAGGATGGACGCCGCGCGGGGTCCGATCGCCGAGTGTAGTACCTCCCACGGAGGAGGCTCGTGGGGCGGGGGCCGCATCGTCGGCTACCATTGCCCGCGGAGGATTCGCCTAGTGGCCTATGGCGCTCGCCTGGAACGCGGGTTGGGTTAACAGCCCTCAGGGGTTCAAATCCCCTATCCTCCGCAGTTGGCTCGGGGTGCGGCCGCGTTCGCGCAGGTCGCACCCCGGCCATACGGCCCAACTCGAGGAGGAGCATGCGGCGCTGGATTGCGATCCTGTGGCACGCATCGTTCCTGGTTCTCGCCGGCGGGCTCTACTTCTTCTTCGTCCTGCCCCGCTGGTACGAGCTGATGGGCGAGTGGTCGCACACCCTCGGCACCGCCATGCGCATCACGTGCGGCGTCCTGATCGGACTCGCGGCGCTGCCGGTGGTGTTCACGTGGCTGCGCACCCGTCGCCCCGAGTTCGGCACGCCCGCACTGGCGCTGACACTGCGACTGTGGTCGATCGTGCTTCAGGTGCTGGCCGCCGTGCTGATCGTCGGCGCAGCCATCAGCGAGATCTGGCTCGATCTGGACACGACGGGCCAGTGGCTGTTCGGCATCTACGGGGCCGCGGCCGCGATCACGCTGCTGGGCGCCTTCGGGTTCTACCTGGCCTTCGTCGCCGAACTGCCCCCGCCGCCGCCCAAACCGCTCAAGCCGAAGCGCACGCGGCGCCGTAACGCAGCCCCCGCCGACGAGGCCGACGAGGCAGCCGCCGAACCTGCCACTGAACCTGGCGCCGAACCTGGCACCGATGCATCCGCCGACGTCCCGGCCGAGCGCTCCGCCGACGAGGACGCCGACGAGGCCGTCACCGCGGACGCCAACGAGGCCGTCACCGCGGACGCCACGGAGGAGACCCCCGCTCCCGTCGCGACGGGCACCGCCGAGACCGAGCCCACCGACGGGCCCACCGACGGGCCCACCGACGAGCCCACCGACGAGCCCACCGACGAGCCCACCGACGAGCCGGAGGCCGCCGACGCGCCCCCGGCCGGTAACGCCGACGATGCGAGCGCCGACAAGGATGACGAGACGTCCGCAGGGCGCCTGCGCAACCGCAGGCCCGGCGGCAAGTCGTCGTCACGACTGTTTCGCCGCTCCCGCGGCGGGGTAGCCCTGGACGACTGACCAGCGACGACGTCGTTCCGTCGACAGCTGGCCGTCTCACAGTCAGTATTGAGGGACGGGAGTCCAGCTCAGGTAAAGGCGGCGCATGGTTCGGTTCCTTCCCCGGTGGCGGCTCGCTCGGTTCGTGCGACTGATCATCGGTCTATTCGCCGTCGTGGCCCTACTGGCCCCCGCGCCGTCGGCCCTCGCCGAGCCGGCCGAACTCGGTGCTGCCATCTCGGCCGTCGAACCTGCGGTGGTACGCATCGACACCCGCATCGACTATCAGCACGCGATCGGCGCGGGTACCGGGTTCATCATCGATCCCAACGGCGCCGTCGTCACGAACTACCACGTGGTGGCCGGCGCCGACGTCATCACCGCCACCGCGGGCGGCCGCTCGTACCCGGCGGACCTGGTGGGCTATGACCGTTCTCGCGACATCGCGGTGCTGCAGTTGCGCGGCGCGGGCGGCCTTCCGGTGGCCCCTATCGGCGATGCCGGCAGCCTGTCGGCCGGGCAGCCGGTGGTCGCGTTGGGCAACGCCGGCGGTTCGGGCAACCCACTGACCCACGAGTCGGGCACCGTGACCGGCTTCGGCCGCAGCATCAGCGCCAAGGACGAACTCACCGGCAGTTACGAGCAGATGACCGGCCTCATCGAGTTCGCCGCCCCGGTGCGCGCGGGCGACTCGGGCGGCCCCCTGGTCAACGATGCCGGCCAGGTGGTCGGCGTGACCGTCGCTGCGACCGTCAACTTCCGCATGGGGCCCGGCGGCGCCGGGTTCGCCATCCCGATCAACGACGCGATGGCGACGGCCGGGCAGATCCGCTCCGGCACCCCGTCGGGCTCCGTGCACATCGGCCCGCCGACGCTGCTCGGAGTGGGGGTGAGTTCCGGCGACCAGGATCCGTCCGTGCCGGGGGTGATCCTGCGTGAGGTGCTGCGCGGCGGACCTGCCCAAGCCGCGGGCCTGCACGACGGTGACGTCCTGCTGAGCATCGACGGCGTGCGGCTGGACTCCGCGACGGCCCTGACCAACGTCCTCGACCGGCACTACCCGGGCGACGTCGTGGACCTGGTGTGGATCGACCGTGCCGGGCGCCAGATCAACGGCAAGGCCACCCTGACGTCCTGACCCCGGTGGTCCGGCACCTTCAGCTCGCGTCCTGGCAACGCCGGTATGTTGTCTTGCCATGACCACCACGACGCTGGCGCTGATGCCGGACTACATGGATCCGCTGCATCTCATCGGGTACTTCGGCACCTGGGCGCTCGTCGGCATCCTGGCGGTGGTGTTCGTCGAGTCCGGTGTGCTGTTCCCGATCCTGCCCGGCGACTCGCTGCTGTTCGTCGCAGGCATGCTGGCGGCGGGCAACGCGGCCCAGGACGTGGCCGCCCAGGCGAACTTCCAGCTGTGGCAGCTGCTGGTGTTCATCCCCCTCGCGGCGATCCTCGGCGGGCAGGTGGGCTACTGGATCGGCCGGACCATCGGCACCTCGATGTTCACGCCGAACGCGCGGGTGCTCAAGCAGAAGTACCTCGACGAGGCGCACGCGTTCTTCGAGGCCCGTGGCCCGTTCGCGATCGTGCTGGCGCGGTTCGTGCCGATCGTGCGGACGCTGGCGCCCATCACGGCGGGCGCGGCCAAGATGAACTACGGCGCGTTCGCGTTCTGGAACATCCTGGGTGCCGTCGTGTGGGGCGTCGGGCTGACGCTGCTCGGCTACTGGCTGGGCAGTTTCTCCATCGTGCAGAAGCTGCTGGAGCCGATCTTCATCCTGATCGTGCTGGCGTCGATCCTGCCCATCCTCGTCGAGTGGATCAAACGCCGCCGCGCGGCCAAGCGCGGCGGCGCAGAGGCCGCCTGAGCCGGCGCTAACCGAGCCCCAGCGCCGACGCGAGGTCGCGCAGGGCCGGCCGCGGATCGATCGTCGGGTTGTCGCCGAGCACCTGCACCACCACGTGGTCGGCACCGGCGTCCAGGTGGGCCTGCAGCGAGGCGGCGGCGTCGTCGACCGACCCCGTGGAGACGATGGCCCGCGCCAGCCGATCGGACCCGCCCGGCACCAGATCGGATTCGTCGAAGCCCTGGCGTAGCCAGGAGTTGCGGTAGTTGGGCAGCCCGCTGTACCCCGCGAGGTGGCCGTGCGCCCACTGCAGCCGCTGGTCCTCGTCACCGCCGATCGCCACTGCCTGCTCGGACACGATCAGCTTGTCGGGGCCCAGGATGTCCCGTGTGACGCGGCTCTGCTCGGGCAGCACCAGGTAGGGGTGCGCCCCGTCGGCGTGCGTCCCCGACAATTCGATCATCTTCGGTCCCAACGCGGCCAGCAGCCGCACCGGGCGACCGGATCCCGGCTCGATGGCCTCGGGGACGGCCGCCATCTTGTCGAGGTAATCGCGCATGGTGGCCAGCGGCTTGGCGTACGTGCCACCCATGCTGTTCTCCACCAGGGGCGCGTGGCTGACGCCGAGGCCGAGGATGAACCGCCCCGGGTACAGCGACGTGAGCGTCCGGCCGCCCACCTCCGCGGTGGACGGCACGCGCACGTGGATGTTGGCGATACCGGTACCGACGACGAGTCGCTCGGTGGCGCCCAGGAAGGACTGCGACTCCACCAGCGCGTCCTTGAAACCGATCTCGGGCAGGAACAGCGATCCGTAACCCATGGCCTCGATGTCGCGGGCGACGGCCTGCGCGTCGGGCATGGCCCAGGTCTCGCTGGCCCACCAGACGCCGATGCGGGAGGGGAAGTCGATGTCGTTGGTTGCCATGCCCCGATGGTATGCGGTGGCCGTCAGGTGCCGGCGGTACGGACCCCCGGAGCGAAGCGTCCCGCGAAGCCGCGCAGGGGGACGTCGGCACTGGTGAGCAGGCCCGGTGGCGCGGCCACGACCGAGGCAATGACGTTGAGTGCCGGCAGTCCCGTCACCGTCATGCCGATGGACGCGAACTCCTCCGGATTCGACAGGTCCACACCGGGTTTCGGGAAGATCATGTGCTTGTTGTACACGCAGGGATCGCCCTTGATCTGGGTGATGTAGCAGCCCTTGACATTCCAGTGCGGATCGGTGTGCGGGGTCATCTGCCACTCCAGGTGCGTCTCGACGCGCGGCACGCCGTCGACCATCCCCTGGTACTTGATGTAGTTGCCGCCCAGCGATCCCTTGGGCAGCACGTACCAGCCCAGGTCGACGTCCTTGGTGGTCGCGCCCAGCTCGTAGTCGAACGTCACCTCGTCGAGTTCCAGCCCGAAGCAGTCGGCCATCATCAGCACGCTGTCGGCGAACACCCGCGTGTACTTCTCCAGCTTGGCCGGGATGCTCGGATCGTCCACCGGCAGTCCGTATCCCACCTCGATCCAGGTGTCCCTGCTGTGGTGGCAGGACACGTCGACGGATTCGATGGTGGTGACGTTCTCGATCTCCGCCACGTCCGCCGAGCAGACGATGCCGAGGATCTGGTTGACCCCGGGGTTCATGCCGGTGCCGTAGAACGTGGCGCCACCGCGCAGGCACGCGTCGCGCAGCACCTCCGACACCGGCTTCCCGCTGGGATGGGGGTGGTTGGTGTCGCGGTGCCACCCGGTGATCCAGTCCGCGGTGGTGACGACGTCGATGCCGGACTCCAGCACCCGGACGTAGAGATCCTCGTCGGGGAACACGCCGTGGAACGTCACGACGTCGGGTGCCGCGGCCACGATCTCCTCGACCGTCCCCGTCGCCGTGACGCCAATGGGTCCGATGCCGGCGATCTCGCCCGCGTCGCGACCCACTTTTTCCTCTGTGTAGCAATGTAATCCGACGAGTTCGAGGTCGGTGCGCTGCCGGAGGCGCTTGATCATCTCGGTGCCGACGTTGCCCGTCGCGACCTGGAAGACCCGGATCCTGCTCATGGTCAGCCCTTCTGCCGTGCTGCGTACACGTCGGCCGCGCTGCCTCCGACGCCGTCTGGATAGAACTGCTTGGCCCACTGCCGAATCGCGGTGAATCCCTTGAGTTCACCGCTGGCCAGCGCGGGCGGATCGGAGTACCGCTGATGCGACCAGATGTGGATGTCCTGGCGGAACTGGCGGATGACCTCGGCGCCGAAGTCCCTGGCCCGCGCCTCGGCGCGGGGGGAGTCCTTGCCGGGCGTGCGGCCGATGTAGACGGTGAACCGCACGTCGGAGGTGGCGTCGTCGACCGGGGTGACGCACGACATCGTGCGGTTGTCGATCATCCCCCAACTCTTGGTGACCGCGATGCCGAGACCGCCGTTGATGGCCTCGACCCCGCTGCCGACGTCGTCGATGGTCTGTTGGTCGTCGCCTAGGAAGGTGATCGTGAAGTCGACGCGCGCCACCGGGGCGTCGAAGTCGTGCCGCGTGAAGATGGGGTTGATGGGCGTGCCGTGGACGTACTTGAAGTGCGCGAAGTCGACGCCGTTCTCCAGCACGTACTGCGGGTGCATCTCGTGACCCTGCTCGAACAGGCGTTGCTGCGGGTAGTAGTCGGCCGGGTCGCTGCCGTCGTCGAAGGCGGCGAACACGTCCGGGGCGTCGAAGAACGGGTCGCGCCCGTCGACGTCGTGCCAGGCGTAGACGGCCTCGTTGCGTTCGACGACGGGGTAGGTCCGCATGCGCCTGCCGCGGTTGGGGCGCGGTTCGTAGGGGATGCAGACGTTGCGGCCCTCGGCATTCCACTGCCAACCGTGGAAGGGGCACTGGATGACGTCGCCCACGACGTGCCCGCCGAATCCCAGGTGCGCGCCCAGGTGTTCGCAGTATGCGTTCATCACCACCAGGCGACCCGACGTGGCACGCCAGGCGACGAGTTCCTCGCCGAAGTACCTCATGTGGTGAACGGCGCCCACTGCGATCTCGTCGGACCAGGCGACCTGGAACCATCCCGTCGGCTTCATCGACAGTGGCGGCTTGGCCATGTCGACAAGAATCACAGAGGGTTCTACGATTCGTCAAGTGTCCGAGACGACGACCCCCCGGCGCACCAACCGCAGGGGGCAGGCCACCCGCGACGCCATGCTCGACGCCGCGCTGCGGGCACTGGCCACCGGCGACGCCGCCGCGGCGTCGGCCAACCGCATCGCCAAGGACGCCGGCGCCACGTGGGGCGCGGTGAAGTACCAGTTCGGCGACATCGACGGGCTGTGGGCGGCCGTGCTGCAGCGCACCGCCCGTCGCCGCGGTCGGTTACCGTCGCACGCCGATCCCGAAGCGCCGCTGCGGGAACGCGTGGCAGCCATCATCGACCTGCTCTTCGACGGGCTGTCCGCACCGGACTCCCGGGCCATCGAGACACTGCGGTCGGCACTGCCACGCGACGGCGGCGAACTCGACCGGCTCTACCCCAAGACCGCCGCCGAACTGCAGTCGTGGGGCCGCACCTGGATCGAGGACTGCCAGTCCGCCTTCGCCGACGTCGACGTCGACCCCGAACGCGTGCGCGAGGTGGCGTCGTTCATCCCCGGCGCCATGCGCGGCCTGGTCTCCGAACGTCAGCTGGGGTCCTACTACGACCTGGACCTCGCCCGCCGCGGGCTCACCAACGCCATCGTGGGATACCTGCAGGGCTCGCGCTAGGACCGCTCCAGCGCCCGGATCAGGCTGGCGGCGTCGAACGGCCCCCGGTGGCGCTTGCCGTTGACGAAGAACGTCGGCGTGGTGTTCAGGTCCATCACCTCGGCGTCCTGCGCGTCGTCCATGACGCGGTGCAGCACCTTCGCCGAGTGCAGGTCTTCGTCGAATTGCCGGATGTCACAACCGACTCCGTCGGCGTAGCGATAGATGTGCTCCCACTCCAGGTAGTCCTGGAACTCGAACATCCGCGCACCCATCTCGAAGAAGCGGCCCTGCAGGGCGGCGGCTTCGCTGGCGAGTGCGGCGTCCATGGCGTGCGGATGGTCGCGCACCTGAGGGAGGTGGCGCCACACGTAGCGCAACCGATCCCCGAAGTGTGCCCGCACCTCGTCGATCGATCCCGTCGCCCGACTGCAGAACGAGCACTCGTAGTCGCCGTACTCGACGAGCGTGAGCGGCGCGTCCGGGCGGCCGCGAACGTGATCGCGCCGCGGGTCGACGTCACGGACCAGGGTGGCCCCCACCGCGACCGGTGGGCTGATCCGGTCGGAGACTCGGAACCACGACCAGCCGAGGGCGAAGGCGAGCACCGACGCCGCCAGCACGCCCACCCGGGCCTGATCCTGCGTGGCCGGATCGGTGATCGCGATGTCGACGATGAACAGCGAGATGGTGAACCCGATGCCCGACAGCGCCGCCCCACCCGCAACCCGGCGCAGCGTCAAGCCCGGCGCCAGCCGTCCCACCCCCGTGGCCCGCACCACCGCCGTCGCCGCGGTGATGCCGACGAACTTCCCCGCCACCAGACCGGCCACCACACCCCAGGTCAACGGCGAGCGCACGGCGTCACCGAGGGTCTGCGCAGTCACCGTGACCCCGGCGTTGGCCAACGCGAACACCGGCAGCACCGCGAACGACACGTACGGGCCGATGCCAGTCTGCAGCCGCTCGTTGATCGAGATCGACTCGCGCAGTGAGCGCGTCGCCGCCCTGGCGTACTCGGAGTTCGGCGACTGCCGGAAGGCGCGGATCACCTCGGCGGCCTCCTCGACCCGCTGCCGCTCCGGGGTGAACACGGGAATCACCAGCGCCACCACCACGCCCGCCAGCGTCGGATGCACCCCGCCGGCATAGAGCGCCAGCCACAGGCCCACTGCCAACACGCAGTACGCCGGACCGCGCAGCGCCCCGGGGAGCAGCCGCACCATCAGCAGCGCCGCGATCAGCACGGCCGACGCCACCAGCGGCCACGGTCGGATCTCGTCGGAGTAGAACAGCGCGATGACCAGCAGCGCGCCCACGTCGTCGACGACGGCGAGCGTCAGCAGGAACGTCCGCAGCCGCGCCGGATACTTCGGCCCGATGATGGCCAGCGCGCCCACCAGGAACGCGGTGTCGGTCGAGATCACCACACCCCACGCCCGCGCGTCGTCGCCGGACGGGTTGAGCGCCAGGAAGATCACGGCAGGCAGGATCAATCCCGCCACCGCGGCGACGACGGGTACGGCCGCGCGCGACCGGTCGGTCAGCTCACCGATCGTGAACTGGCTCTTGACCTCCAGCCCGACGATGAAGAAGAACAGCGTCATCAGCCCGTCGTTGACGAGGTGCTTGACGCTCAACTCGGCGTGCACGTCGCCGAGGATCAACCCCACGTGCAGGTTCCAGAAGTCGGCGTAGCTGGCCGCCCACGGCGAGTTCGCCCAGGCGACCGCCAGCACCGTGAAGCCCAACAGCAGGCCGGCAGCGGTGTTCTCGCCGCCCCGCGCCGCCGTCGGGTCGCGACCGAAACGGCTCGGCGGGGCCGGCGGCTGCCCCCGCTCCCTCACGTGCGGGCGTGCTCGGCGAACTCGTCGAGCAGATCGGGTCGATCGACGGCGCTCGACGTGACCACGTCGGCAGGCCTGGCTCCCAGCAGGATTCGCTTGATCGGGATCTCGAGACGCTTGCCGGTCATCGTGCGCGGAATGCCCGTCACCGCGATCACGTCGTCGGGCACGTGCCGCGGCGACGCCCCGGTGCGGATGGCCGCGACGATCCTCGACCGCAGCTCCTCGTCGAAGTCCACGCCGTCGGCGGTTGCGACGAACAGCGGCATCCAGTAGCCGCCGTCGTCCAGTTCGCAGCCCACCACCAGGCAGTCCGCGATCTCGGGCAGCCCCTCGACGGCGTCGTAGATCTCGGCACTGCCCATGCGCACGCCCATCCGATTCAGCGTCGCATCCGAACGACCGTGCACCACCACGGAATTGCGTGCGGTGATCGTGATCCAGTCACCGTGGCACCACACGCCCTCGTACTTGTCGAAGTAGGCCTTGCGGTACTTCTCGCCGTCGGGGTCGTTCCAGAAGAACACCGGCATGGACGGCATGGGGGCCGTCACCACCAACTCCCCCGCCTCGCCCACGACCGGCCGGCCGGACTCCGCCCACGCCTCGACCGCACAGCCCAGGCAGCGCACGTTCAGTTCCCCGGCGCGGATCTCCACCAGCGGGCTGCCACCGATGAAGGCGGTGACGACGTCGGTGCCGCCGCTCATCGACGCCACCGGCAGTGCGCGGCCGACGCCCTGTTGAATCCAGCGAAACCCCGAGGCGGGCAACGGTGATCCCGTGGACCCCACCACCCGCAGTGCCGACAGGTCGAACCGTTCTCCGGGCCGCAGCTCCTCCTTCGCGCAGGCCAGCCAGTAACCGGCGCCGGCCCCCAGCACGGTCACCCCGTGCTCGGCGGCCAGACGCCACACCGCGTCGGTGCCGCCATGCGTGGGACTGCCGTCGTAGGTGACGACGGTCGCGCCCACCAGCAGCCCGCCGACCAACAGGTTCCACATCATCCAGCTCGTCGACGACTGCCACAGGAAACGGTCGTGCGGCGTCAGATCCAGCTGCAGGCTCAGGTATTTCACGTGCTCCAGGACCACGCCCCCGTGGCCGTGCACGATGCCCTTGGGCGTACCCGTCGTGCCCGAGGAGAACAGCACCCACAGCGGATGCGCGAACGGCACGGGCGTGATCTCCAGGTCGACGTCGCCGCGCACCACGTCGGGCCACGGCGTGACGTCGGCGGGCGGTGCGACGCCCAGGCGAGGCACCAGCACCGTCGTCGTCACCGTGGGCAGCGCGGCACGGATCTCGGCGAGCTGCTCGGTGCGGTCGATGCGCTTGCCGTTGTACACCGAGCCGTCGCTGGCCACCAAGACCTTGGGCTCCAGCTGGGACAACCGCGCCACGACGCCGCCGACCGCGAGATCCTGATTGCACACCGCCCACGTCGCACCGACGGCCGCGGCACCGAGGAAGGCCACCACGGCCTCTCCGACGTTCGGCAGGTAGCCGACCACGCGGTCACCGGGCCGCACCCCGTGCTCGCGCAGGAAGTCCGCGAACGCCGCGGTCTGGGCGCGCAGCCGCTGCCACGACCACTCGACCGCGCCGTCCTCGGTGGCGGCCACCATGGCAGGCCGCGCCGCGGTCTCGTGCCGGAACACCTGGTCGACATAGTTCAGCTGCACCCCGGGAAACCATTGTGCGCCCGGCATCTCCGCCCGGGGCAGCACGTCGGTCGGCGTCCCGTCGGACTGGATCTCGAAGTGGTGCCAGACCGCGTCCCAGAACCAGGCGACGTCGTCCACCGAGCGTTGCCACAGCTGCTGGTAGTCGGTGAACTCGCCACGGCCCGTCCGTGCCAGCCACGCCATGAACCGCGTCAGGTTGGCCCCGTCGACGGTGGCCTGATCCGGGATCCAGTTGCCCGTGAACTCGTCGGCGTCGGCCATCTACCGGTCGTCCTCCTGCTCGGTCGCGTCTGCGGCCTCGCCACCCACCGTGTGGGCCGCCTCCATCAACATCCATCCCGACAGCTGCACGGACAGGTCGCGTTCGGGTACCTCGGACGCACTCACCGCGCCATCGGTGAACGTGGCCTGCCCGCCTCCGGTACCGGGCACCGTCGCGTTGCGATCCCAGAACGCCCCGAACAGCGGCAGCCCCTCGACGGTCTGCCGGTAGTCCCAGGCCGAGCGCGCCGAGGTGAGCACGAGTTCCGCTGCCGCAGAACGTGTCTCGGTATCCTCCGCCGAGTTCTCCGGCAGCGTCGTCGCGACCAGCGCCAGGTAGCGCGCGGTGACGCCGTGGAACAGGCCGCCGTCGCCGCCACCGGCCCCCTGCAGCACGCCGTCGGGTGCCATGTGGTCGCGCACCGCCGCCACCAGGCGGTGCACGCGCGCGGCGTGACGCTCGTCGGCGGTGCGGGCGGCGAGTTCGGCCTCCAGGCCCAGCACCACGCCCTGGCAGTACGTGTACTGCGCCCGCACCAGCGAACCGGCCTTGATGCCGTCGAAGATCAGACCGGTATCCGGATCCACCAGCGTCTCGTCGATCCAGTCGGCCATCTGCTGGGCACGCCGCAACCGATCGTCGTAGCGCGCCAGGAAGATCCCCGCCGGGCCATTGGCGGGAGCGTTGAAGAACTGATCCTGCTTGCGCCACGGGATGCCACCGCCGTCCTCGGGCACCCAGGCGTTGAGGAACTGATCGGCGAGCGTCTCCAGCGCCTTGGGCCGTTGCACCCCGACGAGTCGGCCCGCACGCTCCAGCGCCAACGCCAGCCACGCCATGTCGTCGTAGTAGTCGTTGGTCCACTTGAGGTTTCGCAGGTGATGCCCACGGATCTGCCGCTCGATGCGCTGGACGCGCTCGGGCTGAGGGTCACGCACCTGCGCGTCGACCAGGCAGTCCAGCAGATGCGCCTGCCACCAGTAGTGCCACGTGCCGAACAGCGAGTACTTGCGCGCCGACGGCCAGGCGACCACCCCGAGCTGGGTGCCGGGCAGCTGCCAGACCCTGCGGAGATGCCTGCTGGTGATGGCGGCCTCGGCACTGGCCGCCCGGTTGGCCCAGAGCTGATCCATGCCGTCGATCCTGCCCTACCAAGCCCGACCGAGGTCGGCATGTTGCACGATCCAGGCGTGCATGGCGATTCCCGCGGCCACCGCGGCGTTGACGCTGCGCGTCGACCCGAACTGTGCGATCGACAGGATCCGGTCCGCCCCGGCGCGCGCGTCGACGGTGATGCCGGGGCCCTCCTGCCCGAAGATCATGAGGCAGTCGCGCGGCAGCTCGGCCTGCTCGAGGGGTACGGCGCCGGGCACGTTGTCGATCGCCACGACCGTCAGCCCGCGCGCGGCCGCCGCGGCCAGCAGGTCGGCGGTGGTGTCGTGATGAGCCAGGTGCTGATAGCGGTCGGTGACCATGGCCCCGCGTCGGTTCCAGCGTCGCCGGCCGACGATGTGCACGGTGTCGACGGCGAACGCGTTCGCGGTGCGCACCACCGCGCCGATGTTGGCGTCGTTGCCGAAGTTCTCGATCGCCACGTGCAGGGGGTGCCGCCGCGTGTCGATGTCGGCGACGATGGCCTCGCGCCTCCAGTACCGGTAGGCGTCGACGACGTTGCGGGTGTCCCCGTCGCGCAACAACTCCGGGTCGTAGCGGGGATCCTCCGGCAGCGCTCCCTGCCACGGGCCGACGCCGGGTGCCTCGCCCCACTCGGTCGGCCCGGGCTGCTCGGCGGTCCCGGGTTGCTCGGCGGTCCCGGGTTGCTCAGTCACGCGGCCGCATCCACACCGCGGCATGCGTGCCGATCACCGACACCGTGGGATACAGCAGCGCCTTGTTGATCTCGCCCTGCGTGCACAGCGACGCCCGCAGCGACACCGCTTCCAGCGAGGCGTCCGGCAGCACCAGCAGCGACGAACCGTACACCGCGCAGGCATGCGACAGTCCCTTGCCCGGCAGCGTCGGCGTCACCGTCACCATGAGCGGACCGCCGCGGCGCTGCGAGTCCTCGCGGTACCGCGCCGCCGCGCCGTCGACGTCCAGCCCCATCAGCATGTACCCACTGCCCTGGAACGCCGGATCGCCGAGCGCGGTCGCATCCAGCATGGCACCGTCGGACCGGAACGCCTCCAGGCTCGACGTCTTGAGCACCAGCCCCGTCTCGGTGTCGTTCGTCGGGGTCAGCCCGACCGGGAACGACGCCGGGTAGGCCATGGTGGTACCCGCGATGCGATCCTTCGGCGAGTAGACGTAGACGCCGCGCACCTGGGCCTGGTCGCGCAGCGGGCCCAGACACACCGTGCCGCTCACCCCGTCGGGGGTCGCGGCGGCGGGCTGCAGCCGAAGGGTCGGGATGTCGTCGCATCCGCCGATGACGTTGGCCTCGATGGGGTGCGCGAGTGCGCCGTAGAGCCCGAACCGCAGCGACGCCGGATCCGCGTGCGGCGCTGCGGGATCGGTGGGGGCGGCGTCGACGTCCACCAGGACGTAGTCACCCTCGAACCGCAGGTTCGCCACCGAGGCGTTCCAGCCGAGGATGGCCTGCGACTGGCCCAGCTGCACCGACGGCGCGCCGTAGGGCGCGGGCTCGGGGTCGCTGCCCGAGCACGCCGCGAGCAGCAGTGCGGCCAGCGTCGACGCGGCGAGCCTGCGCATCCCCCTAGGTCCGGCCACGCCCGCGGCCGACCACCTTCGTCGCCGCCCGCACCAGCGTGCGCGGCACCACGCGGCTGCCGGTGGTGAGCACCTTGTACTGCAGCCCGGGGACGATGACGACGCGTCCCTTCGCGACGTCGGCGAGGCAGTCACGCACCACGTCGGCGACCTCCAGCCAGAGGAAGCGGGGCGTGCCCGCCATGTCGATGCCCGCCCGCTCGTGGAACTCGGTGTGCACGAATCCCGGGCACAGCGCGTGCACGCCGACGCCGGTGCCCCCGAGACCGTTGGCCAGCCCCTCCGAGAAGGCGATGACCCACGCCTTCGACGCCGAATACGTCGACCCCCGGCCCGGCAGCAACCCGGCGACGCTCGCGACGTTGATCGCGGTGCCCGCCCCGCGCTCGAGCATCGCGGGCAGGGCGGCATGCGTGAGCTGCATGACGGCGGTGACGTTGACGTCGAGCTGCTTCTGCAGGTCTGCGAAGTCGGCGGTCCAGAACTCCCCTGACGTCCCGAAGCCGGCGTTGTTGACCAGCACCTGCACCCCGGCGGACAGCCGCTCGGCGACGCGGGCGCGATCGGCGGCAACGGCGAGGTCGGCTGGGAGTACCTCGACCGTCGCGCCCGCCTCGTCGTGGAGTTCTGCGGCCAGCGACTCCAGCCGCTCACGGTTGCGCGCCACGAGCACCAGATCGTGACCGTCGAGGGCGTAGCGGCGGGCGAAGCCGGCACCGAGGCCGGACGTCGGTCCGGTGATCAAGGCAACGGGACGGGACATGCCCGACACGTTACCGAGCCGGGCGTGGCCTACCGCTGGTAGTGCGGCGACTGCCTGCCGTTGGGGGTGGGCGGACGCTGCTGCGTGTAGCGGCTGACGTCGGCGCGACCGGGAGGTTGATCCCCGCGGCCCGCGGGCAGCTCGGCCGGGCGGGCGGGCGCGAACGGACGGCTGGGGGCGGCACCGCGGCGCGGGCCCTGGGCGGCGGCCGGCTGGCCGGGCTGCGGGACCGGCGGGAGCACCCGCAGCAGGTCGTTGAACTGGCGCACCGTGAGCAGACCCTCGTCCCACTGCGCGCGGGAACTGCCGACGGGCATGGCGACGAGCGTCCAGTTCTGCTCGTTCCACATGATCTCGGCGCAATCCGGCGCGGCGTGGCAGAACGTCACCATGCGGCGATCACACGCGCGGCGGGCAGCGTCGAGGTTGGTGGAGTAGACCATGCGCGGGCCGATGGCCCCGAGCAGCCACACGTCGCTCTCGCGCGGCTCCTTGATGTCCTTGAGCCGCACGTCCACCACCACGTTCGTCCCCACCTTGCGGTGCAGGGCGATCACGGTGGCCACGTCCTCGAGGTCGAAGATGAACACGGCCTCACCGCGGATCTGACCGAGCACCACGTTCTTGGCGTTGACGTCGCCGACCGTGGACATCACGCCGCGCTTCCAGCGCTTGACGATGTCACTCGACTCCACCTCGTAGTCGAAGCCGTGGGACTTGGCCCAGGACTTGCGGCGACGGCCGAGTCCGCGCCGACGGTCGATGTCGACGTAGAGCAGCACTCCCGCACCCACGAAGCAGAGTGCAGACAGCGTGAACCAGAGAGGAACCATTGCCCACAGACTACTGCGTCGAGCCGCCGATGCCAGAACTCGAACTGGTCACAACCCCGTCACGGGCTCCCGCGTGGGTCGGCCGCGACCGCGGGATACCCCGTCCCACATGGGAGAACTGTCCGGCAAGGCCTATCTGATCGTCGGCGCCAGCGGCGCCCTGGGATCGCGCATCGCTCGACGGCTCGTTGACCGGGGCGCGGCACTGACCGTCACCGCTCGCTCCGCCGACGCGCTCGACGCCGCGGGGGACACGGGGGGTGACGTCCATGCCGTCACCGCCGACCTGCGCACCCCCGACGCCGGCCGCGAAGTGGTCACCGCCGCCGTGGAGCACCACGGCAGACTCGACGGCGTCGTGTTCGCCGCGGGCGTCGTGGCCTTCGGGCCGGTGACCGACATCGACGACGACACCATCGACGACCTACTCCTGGTCGACTTCCTGGCACCCCTGCGGGTGCTCCGCGCCGCCCTGCCCGTGCTCGAGCCGGGCGGCGCGATCCTCGGCATCAGCGCGGTGGTGGCCGAGAAGCCACTGCCCAACATGGCGGTGTACTCGGCGGTCAAGGCGGCCGCCGCGGCGCTGTTCACCGCCGTCCGCACCGAGGCCAAGCGCCGCAAGGTCCGCGTGGTCGACGTCCGGCCGCCTCACACCGAGACCGGCCTGGCGGGGCGCGCCATCGCCGGCGACCCGCCCAAGCTGCCCACCGGGTTGGACCCGGACGCGGTGGCCGACCGCATCGTCGAGGCACTGATCGGCACGGAGACCGACGTGCCCAGCACCGCCTTCTGACCCCCGGACACGATTTCGGCGCGGTTCCGTTCGCCCAGCGAACGGAACCGCGCCGAAATCACGTGTCAGCCCAGGACCAGGGAGTCCCCGTCCGCGCTGACGTTCACCGGGACGACGTCACCGTCATGGACCTCGCCGGCCAACAGCATCTTGGCCAGCTGGTCGCCGATGGCCTGCTGCACCAGCCGCCGCAGCGGGCGGGCGCCGTAGAGCGGGTCGAACCCGCGCTCGCCCAGCCACCGCTTCGCGGGCAGGGACACCTCGAGGGTGAGCCTGCGCTGTGCCAGCCGCTTCTGCAGCTGCGCGAGCTGGATGTCGACGATGTGCACCAGCTCCTCGGGGTTGAGCCCCTCGAAGATCAGCACGTCGTCGAGCCGGTTGATGAACTCGGGCTTGAACGCCGAGCGCACCGCGGCCATGACCTGCTCCTCGCTGCCACCGGCACCCAGGTTGGAGGTCAGGATCAAGATGGTGTTGCGGAAGTCGACCGTGCGGCCCTGACCGTCGGTCAGCCGGCCCTCGTCGAGCACCTGCAGCAGCACGTCGAACACGTCCGGATGCGCCTTCTCGATCTCGTCGAACAGCACCACCGTGTACGGGCGTCTGCGCACCGCCTCGGTGAGCTGACCGCCCTGGTCGTAGCCGATGTAACCCGGAGGCGCACCGACCAGGCGGGCGACGGAGTGCTTCTCGCCGTACTCGCTCATGTCGATGCGGACCATCGCGCGGTCGTCGTCGAACAGGAACTCCGCCAGCGCCTTCGCCAGCTCGGTCTTGCCGACACCGGTGGGGCCGAGGAACATGAACGAGCCGGTCGGCCGGTTCGGGTCGGCGACGCCGGCCCGGGATCGGCGCACGGCGTCGGACACCGCGGCGATGGGCTTGCGTTGCCCGACGACCCGCTTGCCCAGCTCCTCCTCCATGCGCAGCAGCTTGGCGGTCTCGCCCTCCAGCATGCGACCGGACGGGATCCCGGTCCACGCCTCCACCACCTCGGCGATGTCGTCGGGTCCGACCTCCTCCTTGAGCATCACGTTCTCGCGCGCCTCGGCGACCGGCAGCGCGGCGTCGAGCTGCTTCTCGACCTCCGGGATGCGGCCGTACCGCAGCTCGGCGGCCTTGGCCAGGTCGCCGTCGCGCTCGGCGCGGTCGGCTTCCCCGCGCAGGGTGTCGAGGCGCTCCTTGAGTTCGCGGACGACGTCGATCGCACTCTTCTCGTTCTGCCAGCGGGTGGTGAGCTCGGAGAGCTGCTCCTTCTTGTCGGCGAGTTCGGCGCGCAACCTCTCGAGGCGGTCCTTGGACGCCTCGTCCTCCTCCTTTTCGAGCGCCATCTCCTCGATCTCGAGGCGCCGGACCAGCCGCTCCACCTCGTCGATCTCGACGGGCCGGGAGTCGATCTCCATGCGCAGCCGCGACGCCGCCTCGTCGACCAGGTCGATGGCCTTGTCCGGAAGGAACCGCGCGGTGATGTAGCGATCCGAGAGCGTGGCCGCCGCGACCAGCGCGGAGTCGGTGATGCGCACGCCGTGGTGCACCTCGTAGCGGTCCTTGAGGCCGCGCAGGATGCCCACGGTGTCCTCCACCGACGGCTCGCCGACCAGTACCTGTTGGAAGCGCCGCTCCAGCGCCGCGTCCTTCTCGATGTACTTGCGGTACTCGTCGAGCGTGGTGGCGCCGACCAGCCGCAGCTCACCGCGGGCGAGCATGGGCTTGATCATGTTGCCGGCGTCCATCGCCGACTCGCCGGTGGCACCGGCGCCGACGATGGTGTGCAGCTCGTCGATGAACGTGATGACCTGGCCCGCCGAGTTCTTGATGTCGTCGAGGACGGCCTTGAGCCGTTCCTCGAACTCACCGCGATACTTGGCGCCGGCCACCATGGACCCGAGGTCCAGCGACACGACGGTCTTGTCGCGCAGGCTCTCCGGCACGTCGCCGGCGACGATGCGCTGGGCGAGGCCTTCGACGATGGCGGTCTTGCCGACGCCGGGCTCGCCGATGAGCACCGGGTTGTTCTTGGTGCGGCGCGACAGCACCTGCACCACGCGACGAATCTCGTTGTCGCGTCCGATGACCGGGTCCAGCTTGCCTTCGCGGGCGCGCGCGGTCAGGTCGGTGGAGTACTTCTCCAGCGCCTGGTAGGTGCCCTCCGGATCGGGGCTGGTGACCCGGGCGCTGCCCCGGACCTTGGTGAACGCGTCACGCAGGGCCTGCGGCGATGCGCCGTGGTTGGTCAGCGCCTTGGCCACCTCACCAGCGCCCGTGGCCAGGCCGACGAGCAGGTGCTCGGTGGAGACGTACTCGTCGTCCATCTCGGTGGCGAGCTGCTGCGCCGTGGTGATCGCCGACAGCGATTCCGGCGACAGCTGCGGCTGCGAGTTCGAGCCCGAGACGCTGGGGAGCCGGCCGAGCAGCCGCTCGGCTTCGGCACGGATGGTCGCGGGCTCGACTCCGACCGCCTCGAGCAGGGGCGCGGCGATGCCGTCGTTCTGGGTCAGCAGCGCCATCAACAGATGAGCGGGAGTGATCTGCGGGTTGCCGGCAGCGGTCGCCGCCTGCAGGGCCGCGGTCAGTGCCGCCTGGGTCTTCGTGGTCGGGTTGAACGAGTCCACGACACCTCCCTTTCGTAGTGCGGAAAGCTTGAGAAAATGCTTGTCGCCTTGAACAACGCAGACAATGTTGAGTCTGTTCCGCTCAAGTCTACGAAATGTGGGGGAGTTTTGGGAAGCACTGCCCCAAACCGGGCTCGTGGAACGCTTGGGGAAGGCTTCCCACGCGTCCCCGAATCAGGTCAGGAGTTCCCATGACATCCCGACGCACCTCCCCCGCCGGGCTCGTCGTGGCCATCCTCGCCCTCGTCGCGGTGGTCGCGGTGATCGCCGCCGTCGCGATCACGCGCTCCACCGTCACCGTCGCAGGCACCGCCGTCGCCTCCACCGATCCGGGCTCGGACGAAGACCAGATCCGCACGGTGGTCGCCGCCTTCGAAACGGCGTGGAACGACGGCGACTACTCCGCGTTCCGCCCGCTGCTGTGCACGCAGGTGCGCGACGACGACGCGTTCAGCCGCAGCGAACTCGAGGAGGCCCGCGGCATCGGTGGCCGGCTCGACCTGAGGGTCGAATCGGTGGCCTTCTCGGGCAACTCGGCGACCGCCGACATCTCCAACGGTGGCGAGAACAACCAGGACATCGAGTTCATCCGGCAAGACGGCTCGTGGAAGTGGTGCGAATACTGATCGCGGCACTGACGGCGTGACGCCGTGGTTCCGTTGACGCCGTGGTTTTCTTGACGCCGTGGTTTCCTTGACGCCGTGATCACCGAACTGGTCCCGCTGGCACTGGTCATCGCGCTGTCGCCGCTGTCGATCATCCCGGCGGTCCTGGTACTCCACTCCGCGTCACCGCGGCCGACGGGATTGGCGTTCCTCGCCGGCTGGCTGGGCGGACTGGCGGTCCTGACCGCGCTCCTCGTCGAGGTCTCCAGCCTGCTCGGCGGCCTCGACAAGCCGCCCAGCTGGGCGTCGTGGGTGCGCATCGTCGCCGGGGTCGCGTTGCTCGGGTTCGGCGGTTACCGCTGGCTCACCCGTCACCGCTCCGAGCACCAGCCGAGGTGGATGAGCAAGCTGTCCACGCTCACGCCGCGGCGGGCGGTAGGCGCAGCCGTGGCGTTGGTGCTCGTCAACCCCAAGGTGCTGTTCATGTGCATCGCCGCGGGATTGGCCATCGGCACCGCCGGGCTGGGCCGCGCCGGTGCGTGGCTGTCGGTGGTGTGGTTCACGCTGCTGGCCGGGTCCACCGTGGCGCTGCCCATCCTCGGGTACGCCGCCTCCGGCGACCGGCTCGACGCCCCGCTGGCGCGACTCAGGGACTGGATGGAACGCCAGCACGCGACGCTGGTGGCGGCGATCCTCGTCGTGCTGGGCCTGCTGGTGCTCTACAAGGGCATCCACGCGCTCTGAGCGTGCGATTCGTGGAGTTTCCGTCGCGCTCAGCGCGACGGAAACTCCACGAATCGCCACGGGACCTACACTCGACCGACGTGGGCCTCGACGATCGCGACGCGCTGCTGACCCTGCGCGCCGCGCTGGATCCGGCCACCAGCGCCGACGGCCTGATCCGCGACTTCCACACCCGGTGGTTCGCGGCCGACCTGTCGGCACGCGACCTGTTCCCGCCCGATCTCGGCGATCAGCGCACGGCGTTCGCCCGCGTGGTGCACTGGCTGCTGGGCGAGATCCTCGCACACCGCGCCGAGCAGCCCGTCGCCGTACTCGCCCAGCTCGGTCGTGACCACCGCAAATACGGTGTCACACAACGTCATTACGACAGCCTGCGGACCGCGCTGCTGGCCTCGCTGCACGCGCACTTCGCCGACGCCTGGCACGGCGCACTGGCCGCGACCGCACACGACGTGGTGGACCTGGCGGCGGGCGTGATGCGCGGTGCCGCCGACGCCGACCAGGGGCCGCCCTACCGCGACGCGACGGTCATCGACGTCATCCGCGCGACGCGTGACGTCGCCATCGTGCGCCTGCGATGCGACCACCCCGTGGCCTACCACCCCGGGCAGTACCTCACCGTCGAGGTGCCGCAGTGGCCGCGACGCTGGCGCTACCTGTCACCGTCGATCCCCGCCGACCCCGGCGGCAACATCGAGTTCCACGTGCGCTCGGTGGCCGGCGGCATGGTGAGCACGGCCATCGTGGGCGAGACCCGCGTCGGCGATCGCTGGCGGTTGTCGAATCCCCACGGCGGGCTGCACGTCGACCGCGACGGCGGCGACGTCCTGATGGTGGCGGGCAGCAGCGGGCTCGCGCCGCTGCGGAGCATCGTCATGGATCTGTCGCGGTTCGCCGAGAACCCGCGCGTGCACCTGTTCTTCGGCGGCCGGTATCCCTGCGACCTGTACGACCTGATGGTGCTGTGGCAGATCGCGTCGACCAACCCGTGGTTGTCGGTGACGCCGGTGTCGGAGTTCGCGACCGACCCACCGTGGGCCGCCGACCATCCCGTGGAGACGCCGCCGCGCGGACTGCACGTGCGCCAGACCGGGGTGCTCGCCGACGTGGTGACCCGTTACGGCAGTTGGGGCGACCGGCAGATCCTGATCAGCGGCGGCCCGAAGATGATCGCGGCGACCAAGGCCGCGTTGGTGGCTCGGGGTGCCGACGCGGGTCGCATCCAGCACGACCCGGTCTTCACCTGAGCGTGGCAGAATTTCGCGGTGCCCGCTGAACCGTCCGTCATCCTCGCCGACCGGTCGTCGTCGCTCACCGCGACCTTCGTGCCCACCGCAGGCATGATCTGCACCTCGCTCGCCGACGGCGACGTCGAGTTCCTCGGCCAGCGCCGCGGGCTGGACGCCTACGTCAACGCGGGCAAGACCATGGGCATCCCGCTGCTGTATCCGTGGGCCAACCGGCTCGGCGACACCAGCTACGAGGTCGACGGCACCGTCGTGACGCTGACCCCCGGGGCCAACGGCGTCCGCCTCGACGGACCGGGGATCCCGATCCACGGCGTGTTGGCCGCCTACCCCGGGTGGGTGGTCACCGAACGGTCCGGCGATGCGCTCACCGCGGTGCTGGACTTCACCGGCACGCCGCAGCTGCTGGCATCGTTTCCGTTCCCGCACAGCCTGATCCAGCACGTGACCCTGGCCGACCGGACGCTGTCGGTGACGACGACGGTGCTGGCGAGCAGTGCCGCGGCGGTGCCGGTCTGCTTCGGGTATCACCCGTACTTCGTGCTCCCCGGCGTGCCGCGGGCGCAGTGGTCGCTGACCACGCCGGCCATGCGGCGGCTGCCCGTGGACTCCCGCGGCCTGCCGACGGGGGACCACGAATCGTGGCCCGCGGGAACGACGACGCTGGGCGCCACCACGTACGACGACGGTTTCGACCAGCTCCCCGAGGGGGCGACGTTCGTCCTCGCGGGCGGCGAGCATCGCATCGCGCTGACGTTCGAGACGGGTTACCCCGCAACGCAGGTGTTCGCACCGCCCACCGACGACGTGATCGCCGTCGAGCCCATGGCGGCACCGACCGACGCCCTGCGCACCGGCAACCACCGGTTCGCGACGCCAGGCCGGCCCGACGTCAGCCGGTTCTCGATCCGGATCGGCTAGCGACCGCCGCGCGGCGTCTCGGCGCGCCCCTTGCGGGGTTGCCACAGCACCAGCGCGGTACTGGTGGCGGACACGTCGCGACGCTGGTTGGCGCGCAACCGGTCGATCTCGGCGGCCATCTCGGCCACCCGGTTCTGCAGCGCCTCGACCTGGTTGGTCAACTCGATGATCCGCTTGATCCCCGCCAGGTTGACGCCCTCGTCCTGCGAGAGTCGCTGCACCTCGCGGAGCAGGTCGACGTCGTGTTGCGAGTAACGCCGACCTCCTCCGGAGCTGCGTTGCGGGCTCACCAGACCGAGGCGGTCATAGGTGCGCAGCGTCTGAGCGTGCATGCCGGCCAGTTCGGCGGCCACCGAGATCAGGAACGTGCGTGCCTCGTCCTTCTTCGGCATCTAGAGCTCCTCACCCGAGCGGCACATCTCACACGCTCCCCTGCCAGCTCGCCCGCGGGTCGAATCCGCTGGCCCGCTCGGCCTTGGCGTAGGCCTCCAGCGCCTCGAGCGCTTCCCCCTCGAGGTTGGGCGGCACCGCCACCTTGACCGTCACCAGCAGGTCGCCGTGCCCGCCGCCGCGCTTGGGCACACCGCGGCCACGCACCCGGAGGATCCGGCCGTCGGACGTGCCCTTCGGCACGCGGACGCCGACCTTGCCCTCCAGCGTGGGCACGGAAAGCGTTGTGCCCAGCGCAAGTTCGTGGAAGCTCACCGGGACGCTGACCGTCAGGTCGTCGCCGTCGCGGCCGAACACCTTGTCGGGGCGGACGTGCACGGTGACGTACAGGTCGCCCGACGGGGCACCGCGCAGGCCTGCCTCGCCCTGGCCGGCGAGCCGGATGCGTTGCCCGTCCTCGACGCCCGGTGGGATCCGGACGTTGATGGTGCGGGTGCGGGTGATCTTGCCCTCGCCGTGACACACCTCGCACGGCTCGTCGATGATCGACCCGGTGCCGCGGCACTCCGTGCACGGCTCCGAGAAGCCGAACGCACCCTGGTTGCGGCTGATGACGCCGGCACCGTTGCAGTTGGCGCACACGTGCGGGCTGGTGCCCGGCTTCGCGCCGCTGCCATGGCAATTGGTGCACGGCGCGGGGCTGGTGAGCCGTAGCGGCATCGCCACGCCCCTGGTGGCCTCGAGGAACGACAGTTCCGTCTCGGTCTCCAGATCGTTGCCGCGCCGCGGACGGCTCGGCCGCGGCTGCTGTGCGCCGCGGCCGAACAGTCCGCCGAAGAGGTCGCCGATGTTGGCGCCACCGGTTTGGCCGGCCGCGCCGAACAGGTCGCCGAGGTTCACCTCGCCGTCAGCCCCGTACCCGTTGAAGCCGCCGAAACCGCCGTCGCCCGTGCTGAAACGGCGACCGAAGCCGCCGCCCGCGAAGAGGCGACGCGTCTCGTCGTATTCCTTCTTCTTCTTCTCGTCGGTCAGGACTTCCTTGGCTTCCGAGACCGCCTTGTACCGCTCTTCGGCCGCAGGGTTGCCCGGGTTGCGGTCGGGATGGTTCTCGGCGAGCAGCTTTCGCGCTGCCCGCTTGATCTCGGCGGTATCGGCGTCAGAGGAGACGCCGAGCACCTTGTAGAAGTCCTTCTCCACCCACTCGCGTTGGGCCATGCCGCGTCACCTCCTCACCTTCGTACATGTGTCGTTCTCTATTCCCTTGATTCTGCGGCGTCCTGGCCGGCTGCGTCGGGATTCGCGGCCGTGTCGGCCGGATCGTTGCCCTCCGCAGCGTCCACGACGCCGACCATCGCGTGCCGCAAGACGGAGTCGCCGAGCTTGTAGCCCTGCCGCATCACCGTGCCCAGCACCGGGTTGGAGCCGTCGCCCTCGTGCTGCACGGCTTCGTGCAGCGAGGGGTCGAAGGGATCACCCTCGACGCCGAAGGCCACCAGACCCATGTTCTGCAGGGCGGCGACCAGCTTGTCGGCCACCGACTTCAGCGGGCCCGACTCGAGGTCGCCGTGGCTGCGCGCGCGGTCGAGGTCGTCGAGCACGGGCAGCAACTGCATGGCGGCCGTTGCCTTGCCGCGCTCTGCGGCGACCTGCTTCTCCCGCTCCGTGCGCTTGCGGTAGTTGTCGTACTCCGCCTTGACCCGCTGCAGCGTCGCCTTCAGTTCGGCGGCTTCGGCGGTCTCGGCGGAGGACGCGTCCCCCGGCGCCGACCCACTGGGGGCCGGCGCCGAGGCCGCGTCACGAACCTCACCGGTGTCGGGATCGATCCGCCGCTTGTCGGTGATGGTCACCGGCTCGTCCTGCGGTTCGCGCCCGTCATCACTGCGGGTCACTTCTTCTCCTGGTTGTCATCCTCGTCGACGACCTCGGCGTCGACGACGTTGTCGTCGGCAGCAGCGGAGGAACCGGCACCGGAACCCGCGGCCTGCTCGGCCTGCGTGGCCTCGTAGATCGCCTGGCCCAGCGCCTGGGACTCGACGCCCAGCTTCTCCATCGCGGACTTGATGGCCCCGATGTCGGTGCCGGCGAGCGCCGTCTTGGCCTCGGCGACGGCCGCGTCGACCTTGCCCAGCGTGCCCTCGTCGACCTTCGACCCGCCTTCGGCTTCGCGTTGTTCGGAGACGAACTTCTCCGTCTGGTAGACCAGCGACTCGGCCTGGTTGCGGACGTCGGCTTCCTCGCGACGCTTGCGGTCGTCCTCGGCGTGCGCCTCGGCGTCCTTGATCATCCGATCGATGTCCTCCTGGGAGAGGCCGGAGCCCTCCTGGATCTTGATCGTGTTCTCCTTGCCGGTGCCCTTGTCCTTGGCCGTGACGTGCACGATGCCGTTGACGTCGATGTCGAACGTGACCTCGATCTGGGGGACGCCGCGCGGGGCCGGCGGGATGCCGGTCAGCTCGAAGCTGCCGAGCAGCTTGTTCGCCGACGCGATCTCGCGCTCACCCTGGAACACCTGGATCTGCACCGACGGCTGGTTGTCGTCGGCCGTGGTGAAGGTCTCCGACTTCTTGGTCGGGATGGTGGTGTTGCGCTCGATGAGCTTGGTCATGACGCCACCCTTGGTCTCGATGCCGAGGCTCAGCGGGGTCACGTCGAGCAGCAGCACGTCCTTGACCTCACCGGCCAGCACGCCCGCCTGCAGGGCAGCACCCACCGCGACGACCTCGTCGGGGTTGACGCCCTTGTTGGGCTCCTTGCCACCCGTCAGTTCCTTGACCAGGTCGGTGACGGCGGGCATGCGGGTGGAACCACCCACGAGCACCACGTGGTCGATCTGGCCGACCGAGATGCCGGCGTCGGCGATGACGGACTGGAACGGCTTGCGGGTGCGGTCCAGCAGATCCTGAGTGATCTTCTGGAACTCGGCGCGCGTGAGCTGCTCGTCGAGGAACAGCGGGTTCTTGTCCGCGTCGACCGTGATGTAGGGCAGGTTGATCGAGGTGCTCTGGCTGGAGCTGAGTTCGATCTTGGCCTTCTCGGCGGCCTCGCGGAGGCGCTGCATGGCCATCTTGTCCTTGGTCAGGTCGATGCCCGACGACGCGCGGAACTTCTCGACGAGCCAGTCGACGACGCGCTGGTCCCAGTCGTCGCCACCGAGGTGGTTGTCACCGGAGGTGGCGCGCACCTCGACGACGCCGCCGCCGATGTCGAGCAGCGATACGTCGAACGTGCCGCCGCCGAGGTCGAAGACCAGGATGGTCTGGTCCTTCTCGCCCTTGTCCAGGCCGTAGGCCAGGGCCGCCGCGGTGGGCTCGTTGACGATGCGCTGCACCTCGAGGCCGGCGATCTGGCCGGCTTCCTTGGTGGCCTGGCGCTGGGCGTCGTTGAAGTAGGCGGGCACGGTGATCACGGCGTCGGTGATGTCCTCACCGAGGTAGGCCTCCGCGTCGCGCTTCAGCTTCATGAGGATGCGCGCGCTGATCTCCTGCGCGGTGTAGTTCTTGCCATCGATCTCGATGGCCCAGTCGGTGCCCATGTGCCGCTTGACCGAACGGATGGTCCGGTCGACGTTGGTCACCGCCTGGTTCTTGGCGGGCTGCCCGACGAGCACCTCGCCGTTGCGTGCGAACGCGACGATCGAGGGCGTGGTGCGCGAACCCTCGGAGTTCGCGACGACCACGGGGTCGCCGCCTTCGAGGACCGAGACGACGGAATTGGTGGTCCCGAGGTCGATTCCGACCGCACGAGCCATGGTTGTTGCCTCCTGATTGAGTCTGACGGGGTCAGTTCGTGCTGCGTTCTGACGGAGTCAGGTGGTGTGTCTGAGTGGACCACGCTCAATCCTGGCCGCAAGGTCGCGCCTTGTCAACCGAGAGTTGAGCCTGACTCGCTCAAGTTGTCGTTCACGTCAACCGTCGCCCCGCCGCTTTCATTCCCGACGGCTGCCCGCATTCCCCCGATCGGTGGACACGTGAAATCCCCCGCCCCTCCCCCGGACGGCCGACGGCCGCGACGCCCGGCGTGCGCGAGAGTTGAGACATCGCCGGACGAATCCCGGAACGAACGTCGAAACCACTGTCGCACAGGAGAACTCAGATGAGCACGATCGCCCGCATCGTCGTCCTCCCCCTCGCCGCCCTCGGCATCTTCGGCGGCGCCGTGCTCGGCGCGTCGGTCACGCATGCCTCCGGCCTGGCCCACGGACCCCAGGTCGCGAGCCGGCAGACGAGCGTCGCGCACCCCTAGACCCTTCCCGCGAGATGGCGGGCAGAGCCGTGCGACGAGGGGTTTCCCGGCTCTGCCCGCGATCGAATCCGCAGGGCACGGCTTCGTAACGACATCCGTCCCACGGTTCACACCAGTCACACGCTGGGTACCGTTGAGCCAAAGACCGAGGAGAGATCGTGGAGCTGAGTTCACGGGCCGGGACGGCCGCCGTCGCGTGCGTGCTGGCCGCGGGGATGCTGCTCGCGGGGTGCTCGTCGACCACCGAGGGCGACCCCCGCCCGGGCGCGCAAAGCCCCACCGAGCCGTCGGTCCCCACGGAGAAGCCCTCCCGCACCCCGCCCCCGCTCAGCCCCACCCTGAAGGCGGCCCAACCGCCCCGACCGGTACCGCAGGCGCTGCCCGCCCAGAACGGCTACGTGTTCATCGCCACCAAGTCCGGCCAGACGCGCTGCCAGATCAGCTCCGCCGAGGTCGGCTGCGAGGCGCCGTTCACCAACCCGCCGACGGTGAGCGGCGCACCCGCCACCGGTGTGCGGGTCACCGCCAACGGCCAGGAGCAGTGGGTGGTCGGCAACCTCGGCGCCATCCCCACCGTCACCATCGACTACCGGCCCTACAGCGCGGTCGGCTGGACCATCGACGCCACCGAGAGCGGAACGCGGTTCACCAACGACACGACCGGCCACGGCATGTTCGTCGCGCTCGAGAACGTCGAGGCCTTCTGACGCCTTCTCTGGCGGACCAACAGGCCGGTCCGTGACCAGGCCGGGGTTTGAACGAGCCGTCCAGCAGGGAATCAGGCGGCGGTGCCACACCATGACGTCGTCATCGTCGGATCGGGGTCCGGCAACTCGGTGATCGACTCCTCGTTCGACGGCGTCGACGTCGGCATCGTCGAAGCCCGTCGAGCCGGCGGCACCTGCCTGAACTACGGCTGCATCCCGTCGAAGATGCTCGTCTTCGCCGCCGACGTTGCCGACACCGTCGCCGGCGCCGCCCGCTTCGACGTCCAGGCCACCGGCGGCAGCGTGCGCTGGCCGGAACTGCGCGACCGCGTCTTCGGCGTCACCGACGCCCGCTCCGAGGAGGGGCGCAGGGGCCGCGAGGACAGCGACGACGTCACCTTCTACCAGGGCCACGCGGAGTTCACCGGGCCGCGTCGGCTCCGGGTGACCGATCCCGACGGCGCCGTGACGGAGCTGACCGCCGATCAGATCGTGCTGGCCAACGGTGGCCGGCCGGTGATCCCCGATGTCGTGGCGACCTCGGGGCTGCCCTACGAGACGTCGGACACGATCATGCGGATCGCTGCGGCCCCCGAGCACCTGGCGATCCTCGGCGGGGGGTACATCGCCGCCGAACTCGCCCACGTCTTCGCCGCCGCGGGCAGCCGCATCACGATCGTGGAGAAGTCGGACTCGCTGCTGTCCGGCCCGCAGGACGGCGAGGTGCGTGCCGCCTACACCGACGCGGTCCGGGACCGCTACGACCTGCGCCTCGGAACCGAGCTGCGCACTCTCGCCGGCACCGCGGGAGACCTGCACCTGACGCTCGACGACGGCAGCACCGTCGCCGCCGACGTCCTGCTGGTCGCCAGCGGCCGCACGCCCAACGGCGACCGTCTCAACCTGGACGCCGCGGGGGTCGACGTCGACGACGGCGGGCGCATCGTGGTCGACGAGTTCCTGCGGACCACCGCCGACGGCGTCTTCGCCCTCGGCGACGTCTGCTCGCCGATTCCGCTCAAGCACGTCGCCAACCGCGAGGCCGAGGTGGTCGCGCACAACCTGCACCATCCGCACGCCATGCGCCTGGTGGACCACGACCGCGTGCCGTCGGCGGTGTTCACCGACCCCCAGATCGCGTCGGTGGGGCTCACCGAGGAGCAGTGCCGCGACCGCCACCCCGACTACGTCGTGGGCCGCACCGCGTACGGCGACGTCGCCTACGGGTGGGCACTGCGCGACGACACCGGCTTCTGCAAGGTCCTGGTGGACGCGACCTCGCGTCGCATCCTCGGGGCCCACATCCTGGGACCGCAGGCGGCCACGTTGATCGAGGTCCTGGTGGTGGCCATGGAATTCGGCATCCGGGCCGACGACCTGGCGCACCGTCCGTTCTGGATCCACCCCGCGCTGACCGAAGTGATCGAGAACGCCCTACGTGAGGTGGAGACAGCCGCATGACCGATCCCTGCGTATTCGTGCTGTTCGGCGCCACGGGCGATCTGGCCAAGCGCAAGCTGTTCCCCGGCCTCTATCGGCTGGCCGCGGCGGGCCGCATGCCCGACGACTACGCCATCATCGGGTCTGGACGGCACTCCCCGGGCTCCGACGACGAGTTCCGGGAACACATCGGGGATTCGCTGCGTGACACCGTCGACGACCTGGACGCCGACGTGCTCTCGGAACTGTTGCGCCGGTTGGGCTTTCAAACCTCGAGCGCCGACGACGGCGCTGATCTGGCCACCGCCGTCGGCCGGGCCCGCAAGGACCTCGGCGGCGACGCGCGGGTGCTGATCTACCTGTCGGTGCCACCGACGGCCATGCAGCCGATGATCGGCATGCTGGGCCGCGAGCGCCTCGTCGACGACGCCCGCATCGTGGTGGAGAAGCCCTTCGGCACCGACCTGGCGTCGTCCCGCGAACTCGACGCCGCCCTCAAGGACGTCGTCGACGAGGACCGGGTGTACCGCATCGACCACTTCCTGGGAAAGGAAGCGGTGCAGAACATCCTGGCGCTGCGCTTTGCCAACGCCCTGGTCGAACCGGCGTGGAACCGCAGCCAGGTGGAGTCGGTCCAGATCGACGTGCCCGAGGAACTGACCATCGAGGGCCGCGGCAGCTTCTACGAGTCGACGGGCTGCTTCCGCGACATGATCTCCACGCACCTGTGCCAGGTGCTCGGCTTCGTGGCGATGGAGGCGCCCGTCGGCCTCGACGCGTTCGCGCTACGCAACGAGAAGGCCAAGGTCTTCGCCGCGATGCGACCGCTCGATCCCGACCGCGTGGTGTTCGGCCAGTACGACGGCTACCGCGACGAGGACGGCGTCGCCGACGACTCGCGCGTCGAGACGTTCGTCGCGCTGGAGGCGTTCGTCGACAACGAACGCTGGCAAGGGGTGCCGTTCTACCTGCGCACCGGCAAGTCGATGGCGGCGACCCGGCGCACCGTGACGCTGACGTTCCGCAGCCCCACCACCAACCGATTCGACGGCGACGTGCGGACTCCGAATCAACTCGTCCTCGACCTGACCGACGACCCCCGCATCGAGATCGACCTGTTGGCCAAGCGCCCCGGCCCCCGCTTGGAACTGGTGGACGTGCCGTTGCGGCTCGACGTGACCGAGGCCGACACCGAGGACGACGTCCCGCTGGAAGCCTACGAACGCCTGCTGCTGGACGTCATGCACGGTGACCAGACGCTGTTCACGCGCGCCGACGAGGTGGACCGCCTGTGGCAGATCTGCCAACCGGTCCTGGACGCACCGCCGAAGACTCAGCCCTACCAGCCGGGTTCGTGGGGACCGGAGGCGGCGATCGCCCTGCCGGGTGCGCCCGGCTGGCGGTTGCACTGATGAGCGAGCCCGACTGGCCGGCGATCGCCGACCACGGTCTCATCGGAGATCTGCGCACCAGCGCCCTCGTCGCCACCGACGGCACCATCGACTGGCTGTGCGCACCGCGGTTCGACTCACCGAGCGTGTTCGGCGCCATCCTGGATCCGGAGAACGGCGGCAGCTGGCGGTTGGCGCCGACGTGCGAGGTGAGCCGCACCCAGCAGTTCTACTTCCCCGACACGGCGGTCCTCATCACCCGGTTCCTCACCGAGTCCGGGGTGGCCGAAGTGCACGACTTCATGCCGATCCTCGGCGCCGCGGACCCCGACCACCGGCAGCGGCTGGTACGCCGGGTCAGTGGCGTGCGCGGCCGGATCACGCTGCGCAGCGTCGTCGACGCGCGCCCGGACTATGCCCGGCAGCGCTGCCACGCAACGGAATCCGGTGCGGGCGTGCTGATCACCGGCGACGGCGTGCGGCTCGGGCTGGTGGCCTCCGCCGAGCTGAGCATCGACGACGGCGACGCCAACACCACGGTCAGCGCCGAGGTGGAACTGACCAAGGGTGACACCGCCCTGTTCGTGCTCGAACTGCTCGGCGAGGACGACGAGCCGTCGTGCACCGCCATGGACATGACCGACGCGCTGCTCGACGCCACCACGTCGTACTGGCGGCAGTGGTTGAAGCAATCGCGCTACACCGGCCGGTGGCGCGAGATGGTGCACCGCTCGGCCATCACGCTCAAGCTGCTCACCCACGAACCGACGGGCGCCATCGTCGCCGCGCCCACGACCAGCCTCCCGGAATACGTTGGCGGCGGCCGTAACTGGGACTACCGGTACGTGTGGGTGCGCGACGCCGGTTTCGTGCTCTATGCGCTGCTGCGGCTGGGCTTCACCGACGAGGCGCGGGCGTTCATCGGATGGCTGTCCGAGCGCATCGGCCGTGAACGCCGCGCCGACCACGACCTCGGCCCCTTGCGCGTGCTGTACGACATCGACGGCGAGGTCCCGGGCGAGGAGGTCGAACTCGACCATCTGCGCGGCTACCGGGATTCGCGCCCGGTGCGCGTCGGCAACGCGGCCGTCGAGCAGCTGCAGCTCGACATCTACGGCGAACTCATCGACTCGGTGTACCTGTTCAACAAATACGGCCCCGGTCTGAGCGACGACGCCTGGCGCGACGTCACCGACGTGGTCGAGTGGGTGATGGAGAACTGGGAGCGATCCGATGCCGGGATGTGGGAGGTACGCGGCGGTCAGCAGGCGTACACCACGTCGCGATTGATGTGCTGGGTGGCGCTGGAGCGCACCATCCGGATCGCGCGCCAGCGTGGGCTGCCCGGTGACATCACGAAGTGGGCGCGCGTGCGCGACGACATCTATCACCGGCTGATGTCGGAGTGCTGGGATCCGGAGCGGCAGACGTTCACCCAGGCCGAGGGTTCCTCCGCGCTGGACGCCGGCGTGCTGCTGATGCCCATGGTGAAGTTCCTGTCCCCGTCCGATCCGAAGTTCCTGTCCACCCTCGAGGCGGTGGAGGACGAACTGGTGGCCGACACCCTGGTGTTCCGCTATTCGCCGGAGACCGACGGACTGGACGGCGAGGAGGGCACGTTCTCGCTGTGCTCGTTCTGGTACGTGGAGGCGCTGACGCGCGCGGGCCGCCTCGACGACGCGCAGCTGGCACTGGAGAAGATGTTCACCTACGCCAACCACGTCGGCCTGTACGCCGAACAGGTCAGCGCCACCGGGGACCAGGTGGGAAACTTCCCGCAGGCCTTCACCCACTTCTCACTCATCAGCGCGGCCATCAACCTGGATCGCGCGCTGACCCACCACGACGAGGGGAGCACTCCGTGAGCGTCGCCCAGGACGAACGCGCCCGACTGGTCGAGACCATGCGCGCCGTCGGACCGGATCATCCGACCCTGTGCGGGGACTGGACCACGCGGGACCTGGCCGCGCACCTGGTGGTGCGCGAGCGTCGCCTCGACGCGGCGCCGGGCATCCTCATCCCCAAGTTCGCCGGCTACACCGAACGGGTCCAGAACCAGGTCGCCGCCGAGACCGACTGGACTGAGATGCTCGACGAGGTCGCCTCCGGCCCACCCACGCTGTCACCGTTCAAACTGCTGGATCCGGTGGTGAACGTGGCCGAGATGTTCATCCACCACGAGGACGTGCGCAGGGCCGCCAAGGACTGGGAGCCAAGGGTTCTCGACCATGCCATGACGGCGGCACTGACGCGGCAGCTGTCGCTGATGGCGCGGCTCCTACTGGCCAAGGCGCCGGCGCACGTCACGTTGCGGACGCCGGAGGGCAAGACCGTGGCGAACCTGGGACGCGGTGCGACCGTGGTGGTGACGGGTGAGCCTGCCGAGCTGCTGCTGTTCGTCTCGGGTCGCGACGAGGTGCGCGTGACGTTCACCGGGGATGACGATGCCGTACGCGCGGTGCGCGACGCTCGCGGCGGCCTGTAGCCCGATAGGCTTTTCCCATGGACTTCCGCGTATTCGTCGAACCGCAGCAGGGCGCCACCTACGCCGACCAGCTGGCCGTGGCCAAGGCCGCCGAGGACCTCGGATACTCGGCGTTCTTCCGGTCGGACCATTACCTGGCGATGAGTGGCGACGGGATGCCCGGACCCACCGATTCCTGGGTGACGCTGGGCGGCATCGCGCGCGAGACGTCGACCATCCGGCTGGGCACCATGGTGACCTCGGCGACCTTCCGCCATCCCGGCGTGCTGGCGATCTCGGTGGCCCAGGTCGACGAGATGAGCGGTGGCCGTGTCGACTTGGGTCTCGGCGCCGGCTGGTTCGAGGCCGAGCACCAGGCCTACGCCATCCCGTTCCCCGGCCTGCGGGAGCGCTTCGACCGACTCGAGGAACAACTGGAGATCCTCACCGGGATGTGGGGTACGCCCGTCGGCGACACCTACGACTTCACCGGCGACCACTACACGGTGAAGGACTCGCCTGCGCTGCCCAAGCCCGTCCAGCAGCCTCACCCGCCGATCATCATCGGTGGCGGTGGACCGAAGCGGACACCCGCGCTCACCGCGAAGTACGCCGGCGAGTTCAACATCCCGTTCGCCGGGCTCGACGCCGTGAAGGCCCAGTACGCACGCGTCGCGGCCGCGGTGGCCGACGCCGGGCGGCCCGCCGACTCCGTGACGTATTCGGCGGCGTTCGTGCTGTGCGCGGGTCGTGACGACGCGGAGGTGGCCCGCCGCGCCCAGGCCATCGGGCGCGAGGTCGACGAGCTGCGCACCAACTCACCGCTGGCGGGCACGCCCGCCGAGATCGTGGACCGCATCGCGCCGTTCGTGGCGGCCGGGGTGCAGCGGATCTACCTGCAAACCTTGGATCTCGCCGATCTGGACCACCTCGACCTGTTCGCCTCGGAGGTCGTGCGTCAGCTCGCGTGACCGCACGCCGGCCACGTCGCCGCACGCAGCGCCTCGCACACCCGGTCGACCTGCCAGTCGGCGATCGTGGGACCCATGGGCAGCGACAGCACATGGTGGGCGCTGGCCTCGGCGACCGGCAGCACCTCGTCGAACTCGGCGAAGGCGGGCTGCCAGTGGCACGGCACCGGGTAGTGGATGCCCCAGGCGACGTCGGCGGCGATGAGCGCGGCGATCGCCGCGTCCCGGTCGTCGACGCGCACCACCGCACGGTGGTGTACGGCCTCGGCCTCGGCGGCGATGCTCACCGGCAGGCAGCCCTGCGGTAGTCGGCGGAGGTAGCGGTCCCAGACCCGGCGACGAGCGTCGTTGTGGGCGTCGAGGTGGGCGAGTTTGACCGACAGCAGCGCCGCCTGCACGGTGTCGAGCCGGCTGTGGCGACCGCTCTCGTCGTGCTGGAAGGTCCGCGACGGATGTCGACCGTGGTTGGCGCGCACCCGAATTCGCTCGGCCAGATCGCGGTCGGAGGTCACCACCGCGCCGCCGTCGCCGAGTGCGCCGAGCTGGGCGCCGGGGTGAAATCCGAAGGCCGCCGCACGGCCGATGCTCCCGGCCGGCTGACCGCGCAAGCGGGCGCCAGGGGCGCACGTGGCGTCCTCGACGAGCGCCAGTGCGCGGTCGTTCGTCAAGGGCAGCAGGGCGTGCAGGTCGGCCATCTGACCGAATTGGTGCACGGCGACGATGGCCGCGGTCGCCGCACCCACGGCGGCGGCCGCTGCCGACGGGTCGATGAGCAGCGTGTCGGGGTCCACGTCGACGAATCGCGGCCGCGCGCCCACCGCGCAGACCGCCTCGGCGGTGGAGACGAAGGCGTTCGCGGGCACGATCACCTCGTCGCCGCGGCCGATGCCCAGACCGGACAGGATCAGTTCGAGCGCATCCGTGCCGTTGGCGACGCCCACGCAGTGGGCACTGTTGCAGTAGCGCGCGAACTCGTCCTCGAACTGCGCCACCTCCGGCCCGCCCACGAACCGCCCGTGGCTCGTCACGGTCTTCCACGCGACGTCGAACTCTGCTTGCAACCCCGAGTTGACGGCACCGACGTCGGACAACGGAATGGTGTTCACGAAAGCCCCCCAGCTTCGCCCCGATGCGTCCACGATGCCCTCGACGCCACGCGAGGCACATGAACCGTCGGAACCAACTTCGGCTGGATCCGCGGACTAGTTCAACCGATGGGGTCCTGGCTGCGCCATGGTCCGGTACCGGGCGACCGCCTCGGCCCGGCTGCGCACGTCGAGCTTGGTCAGCACGCTGTGCACGTGGTTCTTGACGGTGTGGATCGCAATGCAGAGCTGATCGGCGATCTGCTTGTTGGACAGACCCAGGTCGAGCAGCCGCAGGATCTGGTCCTCGCGCGACGTGAGGGCCAGTTCCTTGACCTCGGGTCTGCGCTTGGCGGCCAACGTCGACAGCCGGCGCAGCAGGATGGCCGAGATGCGGGGCGAGCACAGTGACTCACCGTCGGAGACGCGCCGGACGAGCAGCATCAGGTCGTCGAACGAGTCCGTGAGCAGGTGATAGCCGGCCACGCCGAGTTCGGCGCAGGTGACGATCTCCGCCTCGTCGTCCTCGGAGATGCCGAGCACGATCACGCGGGCGTCGGGCTGCAGGGTGAACACCTCCCGCAGCAACGCGTCCCCGTCGCGGGTGGACAGGTTGAGCAGGATGACGTCGGGCGGATAGTCCTGCAGCGCCACGCCGAGCGACACCGGGTCCCAGGCGACCGTGACCACGCCCGCCCCGTTCGTCGCGAAGGTCGATGCGAGGTTCTCCCGATGCAGGGCGTAGTCGTCGACGATCAGCACGCTGGTCTGGTCCAGCACCTCGTCGGTGATCGTGGTGCGGGGCGTCACCGGGAGGGTGAGCGGCGCCGCGTGCACGTGGCCGGCGAGTGTCGTCGGCGTGTTCGCTGGAGACGTCACCTGAGCGGCGTGCCGCAACACCGGGGCACACGCTGTGGTGCGATGGAGCACGCTGGTCTCCGACGTCCTGTTGGCCGATACTGCGAATCCGTAGCGCACGAGTCCCCCCGACTCCCCTAGGTCCGATGCGTCGGTCCCACCCGATCGCAGTTACATGGTGCGACCAAAACGGCGATCTGTCACCCCCCGTCAATTAATCGTTTGCCGACGCAAAGACCTTGCTACAATCGCACGTCAGCGTCACAAACGTGCAATTTCACACACCCCGCGCGGCTGATCATTTTGCTGATCGAGAATCCGCCAAACGCCCTGCGAACGCATCTGAACTGGCAATTAGCCGGATGTTCGAACATCGTATCGCGGCCCCCGCGCTCCACCGCACGGCGTGCCACGCGTTTGCAGACCTTTGTTCAAAATTTGCCATGCGGCACTGGCAACGATCCTGCGGGCGCGCTCCACGCCGCCGGACGGGGCCCGACGATCCGATGATTTGGATCTAGATCGGCTGGGCCCACCGATCGGTTCCCCACGACTACCATCGATGCGCGTGACGACTGACGGCGGCGACGACCCGCGCGGCCCGGCGTGGCACGAACGCACGCCGACACTGCTCGCAGCAAGCCTGGGGGCAGTCGTGGCCATCGGCCTCGTCTACTTGCTGGTGTCCACCGTGATGCGGCAGTTCGACGACCCTGCGCCGCAGCGGCAGTTCTACCCCGAACCCAGTTCGAGCCAGACCACGACGTCGGCCACGCCGACGACCACCTCGAGTGAGACCATCACCAGCACCAGCCCCCCGGTGACCACCGACATCGACGACCCCAACGCCACGTCGACCACCACGTCCGGCAGCAGCACGTCCGGCAGCGAGACCTCCGGGGACTCCACGACCACCACGCGCACGTCGCGTTCCGCCAGCGAAGACGGTCCCAGCACCAGCCGCTCGCGGCCACCGCGATTCAACGAGACGCGCACCCTCTACCCGCGTCCCTGACGGTCGGGCGCCGCCCGGGCACCTACGATCCAAGGTCATGGCTCGCTACGGATCCTTCGACGGCCCCGACGACCCGAACTACTACTCCGACGCCTCCTCCGGGGACGCCTACCCCGGGGACGCCTACCCCGGTGACGAGCCCACGCGCCGCCTCGAACCGGAACCGCCGCGCGGCGACGGACCCTGGTACCGCAAGCCCGCGGCGCTCGTCGCCCTCGGCGCCGCCGTCGCACTCCTCGTGGTGGCGATCGTCTACGTGGCGATCAACATGGCCGTCGACGACTCGGACTCCACCGACTCCAGCACCAGCTCCTCCAGCAGGACCTCCGCGTCCACGTCCTCCTCGGTGGCTCCCGTTCCGGGAGGCGCCGCCACGGTGACCGAGTCCCCCGGCACGACGTCCGCCACCACGCCGAGCACCACACCGTCAGCCACCTCGAGCACCACGCCGTCGACCACCACGACGTCGGACACCACGCCGTCGACCACCACCACGACGACCACCACGACGACGACCACACCCACCACGACCACCACGGTGCCGCCCAGCACGGTCACCGAGACCCAGACCGTCACGCAGACCCAAGCACCCGCGACCACCGCGCAGCCCTGAGCGGGGCCGACCCGTGGGCTCAGCGGCCCTGCGGTGGCGCCATCCTGCCGACGGCCGCGTACTCCGCGACCAGGGCCTCCGCACTCCGCGTCGCCGCACGGCAGGCGCGGGTGGTGAAGGGATCGTTGAGCGGATGGTCGGCGCGGCGGCGCCACCTCTGGGCGGCCGCGAACGCTGCCCGCGGGCCGTCGAACGGGGCATCCGGCTGCAGGCCCAGCCTGCTGGCCGCATCGGTACCCGCCCCCCCGATGATGCGCCGCAGGGATGCCATCTCGTCCTCGGTGAGCGTGGTCTCGCGCGACCGCAGCTGGCTCAGCAGCCGCAACTCCTCGAACGCGTGCGTGTCGGCGAGCAGCGGGTCGATGTCGGCCAGGATGTAGGGCGCGGCGTAGATCGGGTAGGCCTCGACGAACCGACGCAGCGACACCAGCGCGGTATGCGCCTTGAGCAGGTCCGAGCGCTGCGCGAACTGCTGGTCGAGCACGTCGCGCAGCGCGACCAACCCACTGCGCTCGAGCAGTTCGTCGGCCAGCGCCACCGAGTCCGCGACGCCCGCGCGCAGCAGCGCGATCGAGATCCTGATGCCGAACATGCCGAACCTGTCCAGCAGCGCGGCCCGGGTGGCGGCGTCGACGGGCAACGCGGCGTCGTCGCGCACGAAGCGGTCGACCGACAGCATCGCCTTGGTCAGTTCTGCGGCGTCGACGGCCGCGAGCTTCTCCAGGGCGACGAACTCGCTCTGGCGCAAGGTGCGGGCGGTGAACGCCAGCAGCCCGGACACCGGCACGACGGCCTGGCAGATGCCGGTCTTGTCCATCTCGGCGGTGAACCGTGTCGCGACGTCCTTCGCCGACAGCATGGCGTCGATGCGCCCGGCCCCGATCTCGTCGGCCCGCGAGGCCACGCCGATGACGCCCAGCGCCCCCTGCGCGCCACCGACGAGCGTGCCGATCTGCTTGAGCAGCGCGATGTCTGCGGCGTTGAGCGACCGCAGCAGGAACACCACCGCGTCGACGCGCGGGACACCGTCGGCGGGGACCAGCAGCCGCAGCGTGCGCTCCGAGACGTCCCGGTTCAGCGACGACGTACCCGGGGTGTCGATGATCGTGGCATCGACGAGTTCGGCCGCGGGCCACTGCACGTCGAGATCCACCACGTCGTGTGGGTCCAGGTTGGCCAGGTCGAACGTCAGCTCCCGGGTCTCGGGATCGCGCATGATCGGGACGTTGGTGTGCCGTCCGCCCCAGTGGTTCGCCGTGACCATCGGCGTGGGACCGTTGCGGAACCACGTCACGATGCGGGTGGCCTCGGTGGCGTCGGTGGGCGCGATGTCCTCGCCGACGAGCGCGTTCACCAGCGTGGACTTGCCTGCCTTCAACGTGCCCGCGAGCGCGATGCGCATGGGCTCGTTGAGCCTGCGCTCGATCCACTCCAGCTCGGTGAGGACGTCGGGACGCTGCCAGTACGCCAGGTCGGCGCGGTAGGTCTCCACGGTGGCGGCAAGGATCGCGCGCACTCGATCGCTCGTGCTCATCTCGCGCTACCTCGGACGTCTCCCGGTCACCTGCCGGTGCACCAGCTTAGGGTGCGGCAGCAGCAGGCTCACGCCTTGGCGGGTTCGCCGGTGGTGGCGATGCTGACGGCGTGACCGACCACCTGCCGCAGGATGTTCAGTTCCCGCTCCAGTTCGGTGACGCGCGTAGTGCGTTGCGCCTCCTCGAGCTTGGCCGCCGCCAACGTCGCCTGCAGCGACTCGTTGAGCGAACGCGTGGTCTGGTTGGCGATCTCCCGGTAGTGGTCGCGCAATTGCCGCTGCACGGCCTTGAGCCGGTCGCGGGATTCCTTGCCGACCACGAACGACACGTCGTCGACGAAGCGGCGAACGTTGGCCTTCGCCTCGCTGCGCACCCGCAGCATGCGGTTCTCCATGTCCTCCTTGTAGGCCTTGCGGCCCAGGATCAGACCGGCTCCGAGTGACAGCGGATTGAACATGCCCAGCCCGGCGAACGACGTCAGCATGCCGAACATCAACACGCCGCCGTAGGACCCGCGCATCCCCGTGACCACCTTGTGCCCGGCCTTGATCGGCTTGGCCTCCAGATGTGCCAAGGACTTGAATTCGCCGAAGCCGGCGCCCAATTCGCGCGCGTTCACACGCGGCATCTCGACCGCACCCAGGCCGGCCTCCTCGAAGTTGCGTGCGACGTCGCGGGCCAGCGCGTCGGCACGCTGGTAGGCCCATACGAAGTTGTCCCCTACCGCGGTGGCCACGGCGTCCTCGAGTTCGGCCCCGATCTCGGCCCAGTGATGCGTCGGATCGCAGCCGTCGATCACCTGCTCGGCGTGGGCGGTGATGGCACGGAACCGCCCCCGCAGATCGTGGTCCACGTCGGCCGTGAGGTCGGCGATCCCGTCGTTGAGCACCTGCTGCCACAGCGCGGTGTGCGCCAGTGCGTCCTGCGCGTCCTGCTTGCGCCGCTCCAGGTCGGCGGTGAGCCGCTGGCGCTCGTCGGGGTCGTTGATGGCAGACAGTTCGGCCTCGACGACCAGCGTGAGATGCTCTGCCGCAGAACGCACTTCGGCAAGAACCTGGTCCTGGATGCGCGCGTTCTCCCCGACCAGGACCCGCTCGTTGAGGAACGTGACCAGCGCCGGGAAGTTCGACTCCTCGTTGAGGTCCTTGTCGTTGAGCTGGATGGCGTGCGTGCGCAGGGCGGACGAAATCGGGGTGACCGGCAGGTCCAGTCGGGCCCGCTGCAGATGACCCGTGTTGGCCGTGACGATCTCACGCCAGTGCGGGTAGAGGTCGATCTTGGTCGCGAGCACCATGGCCAGCGGGCAGATCTCGGCGGCCTGCCGCAGGAACGTCATCTCGGGTTCGGTGAACTCCTGGCTGGTGTCGCTGACGAGCAGCAGCGCGTCGGCGTCGGGCAGCAGCCCGAGCGTCGCCGACAGGTGCGGCTGCCCGTGACCGCCCACGCCCGGGGTGTCGACGAACGCCAGCCCACTCTTGAGCAGGGGGCTGGGCGCGGTCACCTCGACGCGCAGCACCTCGCGGCCGCCCGCTGCGGGCGCGCGCCGCAGATCGGACTGCACCTCGTTCGGGGGGATCTCGATGACGTCGGGTTCGTCGCCGTCCCCGCGTGCCACGACGAGTCGCGCCGACGGTTGCTCACCGTAGGCAACGACGGTGGCGAGCGCGGTCGTCTCGTCGTCTCCCACCCGCGCGACGGGGATGTTGAGCAGCGAGTTCAGCAGCTGGCTCTTGCCCTGCTTGAGCTGGCCCGCGATGACGACGCGGATCTGCGGATCGCCGATGCGCTCCTTGGCACGCGCCAACCGGACCACCAGGTCGCCTCGGTCCTTGGCGGCGGCGATGGCACTGGTGTGGTCGATCAACTCGACGATGGCCTTGACCGGGCGGGCCGGGGGCGCATCGCTTGGCTGCGTCATGGCGGATCCTTCGCTCTGGTTCGTTCACCGTAGGCGCACGAACTGGCGGGGACCGGT